>PWVY01000292.1 GCA_003561665.1 Thermoplasmata archaeon | reverse complement strand
TAGATGCTCGCTTGAACCTCGTCCCCGATCACGAGCCGGTCCTCGAGCTCTTTGAGCACTTCTTCGACCTGGCGCCCGACCCGTAACCGTTCCACGACGCGGTACACGATCCACGCGTCGATCGCGATGAGCGCGGCGAGCGCGGCGAAGCCCAACCAGGCCAGGTTCGCGACGGTCGCGGGGACGGGTTGGGCTACGTTCACGCTCGCTTGAGAGGGGCTATGGCGATCATCGCCCCCATAGCGGACCACCAGCGTGCCTGCGCTTTCAGAGACGCGCACGGTCGCTTCCCCGTCGGAGTCTGTGGTCACCGTCATGGGAGCGGTTCCCTCTCCTCCGATGGCAAGGTCCGTGTTGGGCAGCGGGCCGTGAGGCGTGGTGGCTTGGATCGTGACGAGGGCCCCGTCGTCGGTTCGGTTGACGCCGGTGGCGATCTCGACGGGGATCTGGCGATCCACCGCGACGGTGGCCTGGGAGGGGGCGTACGCGTCGTCCCCCGGCGTGGAGAGGTGGATGTTGAACGTTTCGGCGTCCCCGATGGCCTCGTCGATCACGTTGGCGTCAAGGGATACGCTGAAGCCTCGAGAAGCGGGGAGCGTGTCGAGGTTTTGTTCGCCGTGGTGGACCTCGACAGGGAGATCCAGTGTTTGCCCGGTCCTGGGGTCAAGGACCGTGCCTTCCAGGGAGAGGGTTTGGCCTTCGTTCCAGACCGCGGTGGTGGGAACGTCGAACGCGGTGGGGCCGCGCACGGGCACGTTCACGGTGGCTTCGCTGCTGGCGTACGTGGGGGTGCCGGGGAAACGGGCGGTGAGAGGATGCTCCCCGGGGGGGGCATCGTCAGGGAGCGGGAGGGTGACGACGGCACGGCCGTCGGTGTCCGTTTGGGCTTGGGCGTCTTCGCTAAGGCCCCAGGAGAGGGTCACAGGTTGCCCTTGCACGGGCTCTTGTTGGTCGTCGACCAGGCTCACGGTGGCGGTGACGGTGCCAGCGTTGGCGTCGAGGGTCGAGGTCAGGTTCGTGGTGGTCTCGACGAGGATGCCCAGTTGCGCGGTGCCGCTGGTGGGTGTAAGCCCGGGGCCTTCCACGGTCCAAGCGATGCGCATGGGTTCAGGCGTGGCGGTGGGGGGCGTGGTGAGGGTCGTGCTGGCCTCCCCGTTCTCGATGGGCGTGGTGGTTTCGCCGTAGGGCCAGTCGAGCGTGAGCGTGCCTTGGGGGATGGGTCGGTCAAGGGCGTCGGTGACGCTCGCGAAGGCTTGCGTGGGGATGCCGCGGGGCACGGTCCCGGGGGGGATATGGTCGGCGGTGAGGTCCACGGATCCCTCGGAGATGACCGTGAGGGGGGTTGTGGCGTCGAGCGGTTCGTAGCGTCGGTCTTGGTCGGTGTGCGCGTTGATCTCGAGGGGGGAGGTGCCGATGGGCGCCGTGACGGGTAGGGTCATCGCGGCGAGATCGCTGCCTTGGGGGATGTCGGTGCTTTGGGCTTCGTCCCCGAGGCGGAGGGTGAGGTTCACGTCGAGGAGGGGGGCGCGGCCGGCAAGGTCTACGAGTTGGATGCTGAACGGTTGCTCGGCGCCGAGGATGGCCGTGTCGGGCGTGAGGGTGGCGTTGAAGCGTTGTTTCACGGGGACATCTTGCGTGACGGTGTGCGTCCCGTAGTCTTGGGTGCCTTCGAAGGTCACGGTGAGGGTCTCGGTGGTGGGGTGCACGTCGTGGGGGATGTCGAGGCGTACGAGCGCGGTCCCGTCCGTGTCCGTGGTCGCGTTCACGGTCACGGGTCCAAGCGTGAGGTTGAGGGGGCCTTGGATGGGGGTGCCCTCGTCGTGCACGGTGACCTCGGCGGCGGCGGGCGCGCCGGCGAGGGCTTTGCTGGGGGGGATGAGGCTGATCTGGGGCGTGGGCAGCACGCGGAAGGTTTCCGTGGCGTCGGCGGGTTCGATGAACGTGGCGGGGGTGTGTTCGTAGGTGACGGTGATCGCTTGGTCTTGGGCGTCGTCGACGCGGGGCATCTGTACGTCGGGGAACGTGATCGTGCTTGCGCCTTCGACGGGTTCCTCGTACGTGTCCTCGCCGAGGGAGAGCGTGAGGGTTCCTGCTTGGAGGGGGTCGCCGGCGCCGTCGGTGAGGTGGACCGTGATGGGGATCTGGTCGTCGCTGGTGGCGGTGGGGGGAACGTCCACGAGTTCAAGGTGCGTGGGCGTTGCGACGTTGATGGGGTGTTGATCGGTGCTTCCAGGGTCACTCCCGGTGCCCATCGCCCAGGCGACGATTCGGGGTTGGTTCTCGGGGATGCCTTGGTGTTGATGGCTGTCGGTGGGATCGAGCAGGGTCAAGTCTCGGTCCCAGTCGGGTTGCGTGGTGCCAAGCCATGAGCGGTCGGTGAGGGTTTGGCTTGTGGGCGTGCTTTCGACGCTGCAGCCGTCCGTGGTGAGGGTGCCATCTTGGTTGGTGTGTTGGATGCAGAGCACGGTCTCGGGTTGGGCGAGCACGCTCATGTCGCCGGATTCGAGTTGGTTTGCGTGCAGGGTGGAGAGGGCGAGGATCGCTACGGGCATGTTCGCGGCGGGTTCTCCGTCGAGGGTGGTCACCTCGATGTGCGCGTGGAGGTTGGGGTCGCCTTTCGTGACGAGGCGGTCGCCGCCGTGGGGTTCGCCGACCTCGTGGAGGGTCACCTCGAGGTTGGTCTCGGCTTCGTTTTGGGACCAGTCCCAGGGGTCCAGGCCGGGTTGGTGGCACACGATGCCGGCTTGGCAGGCAACATCCCATGCGTTCTCGGGCGTGGGGACGTCGGGAAGGTTCGTGAAGGGATCCGGGTCGAGGAGGAGGGCTTCGGGGGCGCCGTCCCCGTCGGCGTCGAGCCCGGTGTCGGTGTAGGGATGGCTTCCGAACCACCAGGGGATCTCTTGGGGCCAGTCGGCGGGTTTGCCGAGCAAGAGCTCGCTGCGAACGGAGAGGTCGTTCCCGCTTAGGTCCTCGTTCGCGTCGAAGAGCTCGGGCCGGTCGTTGGGGTTCTCACGGTAGGCGTGCAGGAGTTCGATCGCGTCCCAGATGCCGTTTTGGTTGATGTCGGTGGAGCTTGCGGTGGGGTCCAGGCGGGGTTGGCAGAGGAACACGCCCTCGTCGACTTCCACGATTTGGAGGTTCCGCAACCGGTCGATCTCGTCTTGGTTTTGCGCGGTGTACGTGCCGCGGGGGTCGAAGTGGTCTTCGTCTTCGTCGCAGGAGTCATCGAGGAGGTGGTCCCCGTTGTCGTTGCGGAGCATGAGGCCTGCAGCGCCTTCGCTTAGGGGGTTGTCGGCGTCCCCGTCGCGGATCCCGTCCCCGATGGTTTCTTCGACGAGGGGGCTTGCGCCACGGTCGTAGGTCTCCTGCATGTTGAGGCCGTCGCCGACGGGGTCTTCGGGGGTTTCGGCCATGTGTGGCGTGATGAGGGCGCGTTGAGCGGGGGATGCGAGCGCGTGCCAGAGGATCTTCCATGCGTCGGGGGCGCCATCACCGGCGGTGTCGTCGGTGAGGGGGTTGGTCTTGTACCATTGTTGGGTCTCGAGCGTGACGACCATGCCAACGATGCTGCAGTCGGGGCAGATGTCCGTGCTGGGTTGGGCGGTCCCGTCGACCCATTGGCAGCCTTGCCCTGTGATGGCCCATGCTTGGGGCTCGTCGCTGCGTGGCGTGCTAGGGGGCAAGAGGGCGTCGTCGAGGGGGGTTGTGACGGGGCCGCTTTCGGGGATTTCTGTGAGGGTCACGGTGTGGATGTTGGCGTGCTCGTCGGGGGAGGGAAGGGGGGGTTCGCTTCGAGGGCCAGGGTAGCAAACGGTTTGCACGATGGCCCCGTCCCAGGGGCTTGCAAGGGGTTCGAGGGGATCGATGTGGGGGTGGGCTTGGTAGGTGGCTTCCCAGCCGTCGATGAGGCCGTCTTGGTCCGTGTCGCATGCGCGGGGCCCAAGGGGGTGGGTGCCAAGGCGCATCTCGTCCGTGTTCGTGAAGGGCTCGGGCAACCACGGGGGGCCGGCGCCGGTGGCGTCTCGGTCGGGGTCGTCGGGGTAGGCGATGTCGTCCCAGCATGCGGGGGTGCCGTCGATCTTGCCAGGCCAGCTATCGTCTTCGTCGGGGATGCCGTCGCCGAGGCTGTCCACGGTTTGGGGGTTGGGGATCCAGGCGGGTTGACCGTCGGCGTCGGAGGCGTGCGTGGCCCAGTTGATCTCCCAGGCGTCGAGGAGCGCGTCGCCGCTGGTGCTTCGTAGGGCCGGGTCGGTCGTGGGGAGGGTTCGGCCCAACCGTTCGGGGGGATCGAGTTGGTCCCCGTCGACGAGGAGGTCCGTGCCGGGGGGAAGGTCCGGGTCGTTCACGTTGTGCGCGGCTGCGGGGCTTAGAACGTTGGGGATGCAGTCGCCGCTTAGGTCCCCTCCAGGGCCTAGCACGGTGGGGTCTTGGGCTTGGATGGCGGCGGCGGTTTGTTCGTAGCATTCCGCGTCCGTGTCCTCGGGGGGTTCTAGGTTCTCGGGCCATCCGGCTTTCTCGGGGAAGTCGCCGAAGGTGGTTTGGAAGCGTTCGAAGAGGGCTTGGTCCACGTGGGGGGGCGTGTCGATCTCGTGGGGTTGGGGCCATTCTCCGGTCTCGGCGGCGGTCTGTCGCATGGTCCAGTATGCGAACTCGAGACCGTCGGGGATGCCGCTACCGCTGGTGTCGGAGAGGGTGGGGTCGAGGCGGTCATCGTTGGGGCCAAAGGTGAGCGTGAGCGTGGCGTAATCGGTGAGGCCGTCGCCGCTGGTGTCGGGGAGCATGGGGTCGACGGGGGGGAACTCGATGGTTTCGCCGTCGATCTCGATGAGGCCGTTTTTGGCTTCGTAATCCGTCATGCCGTCCCCGCTGGAGTCGGGGAGGAGAGGGTTGCTGGAGACGCGGCGTTCTTGCCCGTCCACGGTGATGGTCCAGCCGTGGACCTCTTCGCCGTCGGTGAGCCCGTTGCCGCTGGTGTCGGCCAAGTGGGGGTCGGTGCCCCATTGGTACTCCTCGAGGTTCGTGAGGCCGGACTCGCTGATGTCTTCGTGGGCGACGCCGGGGTCCAGGGGGTCCAGGTCGTGGCGGATCAACCATGCATCGGGGATGCCGTTGTTGCTTGTGTCGGGGTCGAGGAGGTCAAGGCCGTCCACGATGGCCTGTCGGATGTCCCCGTCGAAGCGTTCGATGCTCCATCGGGCTTCCTCGGCCGCGGTCATGCCATCCCCGCTTAAGTCTTGGCGGCCGACGTTGGGGTCGTGAGGGTCCAGACCGTAGTACACGGCGAACCCGTCGGCGAGGCCGGATCCGCCGGTGCTGAACCGGGCGGGGTCGGTGGGGTCGAACGTGATCTCGGTGCCCCCAAGTTCGGCGCGTCCGTCGATCTCTTCCTTGTCGAAGAGGCCATTCCCGGCGGAGTCAGCGCTGCAGGCGTCCAAGCCGTGGTCCCATTTCTCTTGCAGGGTCATCCCGTCGGGGCTGCAGACGTGATCGGGGTTGTGGCGTTCGGTGGGGTCGAGGCCTCCTTCGTGGAGCCACCCGTCGTGGAACCCGTCCCCGCTGGTGTCTTTTTTCCATGGGTCCGTGCCCAGCTGGTACTCTTGCAGGTTGGTGAGGCCGCTCCCGCTGGGGTCCTCGTGGCTGGTGTTGCGGGCAGGGTCGGGGCTGGGAAGGCCCGTTTGGGGGTTCATGCGCATGTGCTCTGCGGCCCACCCGTCGGGGATGCCGTCCCCGCTCGTGTCGGGGTTGAAGGGGTCGGTCCCGTACACGAGCAGTTCCTCGGCGTCGCTTAACCCGTCTCCGTCGGAGTCGATGATCTCCCCTCCGGTGACGTCGGTTTGCGCTGGCTGGAACGTGGCGCCAGCGACGAGCACGGCGCCTGCCAGGGCCAAGAGGGCTGCAAGCGTCGCGCTGGCGGCGATGATCACGCGCTCGCTTGGGGTCATGGCGTTCCAGGCGCGCTTGAGCTTCATGACATCGGCCTCCGAAGCCTTGCCAGCAACGCCACGAGGAGGAGGGTTAAAACGATGGGGGGCGTGGGCACCTCGTCGGGGGAGAGGGTGGCCTGGCGTTCGGTGGGTTGGTCGTGTTCGTAGACCCCGTCGGGGTCGGCGACGAGGAGCAAATCGTCGGTGGTGGGGAGCTCGTTGAGGGTCAGGCGGAGGTTGACCTCGGTCCCGGGGTCCAGCCGGTTCACGGTTTCATGGTGCAAGCGTTCGTCCCCGCTGAGGAGGGCCACATGCACATCGCGCGCTTGCACGGTGCCGTCGTTGGCGAGGGTCACGATGCCTTCGAAGCGTTCACCCTCTTGGGGCTCGCTGGGGGTCACCGAGACGAGGTCCAAGCGGAGGTCCACGGTCCCAACGGTGATGGGGATGGTCCCTTGCCCTCCGGGTTCGGCGGTGATGTGAAGCTCTTCGACCCCCATCTCTAGCGCGGTGATGTCCAGGTCGAGGCGTTGGCTTTCGCCGGGTGCAAGCGTGATGCTGGCGGGGCGGGGCGTGGCGTCCACGAGGCTTGCGTCCGTGGAGATGGAGCCCTCGCCGGGTGCGTTGCCGCGGTTCTCGACCGTGAGGGGGTAGGTTTCCGTGGCTCCCACGCCAAGATCGGGGGGGGTGGGGAGGGTGAGGTTGAAGGCGGGGGTTTCGGGCACGATGGTGTCGAGCCTGAACGTGATGGGGTCAGTCCCGTCGTCCGGGAGGCCGCGGAAGGCGATCGCGTACGCGCCGGGATCGGTGCGCGGGGGCGTGGTCACGTTGAGGACCAACGGCGCAGTGGTGTTGTGAGGGATGGTGAGCTGTTCGGGGTGCTCGATGGTCCAGTCGCGGGGCGCGCTGAGCAGGGAGAGGGCGAGGTTCTCGTCGGCGTCTCCGGTGGCGCGCACGGTCGCGGTGGCTTCGTCGCGGATGCCTGGCAGCACCTCAAGGGGTTCCATGGGCGTGACATCGTGCATGGGGACCACGCGCATGCGCAGGCTCAACAGGTGCTCGAGGGGTTCGAGATCCCCGACGCTGATCTCAAGCGTGAGGGTGCCCACCACGACGGTCCCGATGGGCGCATCCCGGGCGGCGGTGAGGTTCAGCGGGATGGTCGCGTTGGCCCGCTCGGTTCCTTCCGGGCCGAGGTTCACGCGTTCAAGGGGCGCTTCGAGGAGCATCGCGTCTTCGGTGTCGGACCCAAGGCGCACGCTGACCTCGCTTCCTTGGTTCTCGAGGGTGAGGTTCACGGTGCGGCTTTCGCCGGGTTGAAGCGTGACAAGGTCCGGGTCCACGGCGCCGTCTACGTCCACGTCGATCCCGTGCGCGACGCGTGCGGTGACTTCGCTGGCGACGGTCGCGTCGTCGGTGCTTTGCGCGAGGATGAGGATGTCGGCGACGAGGCTGGCCCCTTCGGGCGCGTTGACCTCAAAATCGATCTCGGCGCTTTCTCCGGGGTCGAGGTGGGGCACGATGTCGTTGGGGAAGGGTTCACCGGTGAGGGGATCGTTGAGGGTAACCTCCCAGGGGATCTCGCCGGGGAGCACGGTGGAGAGTTCCACGTTCTCTTGCGTGGTTCCTTCGTTCGTGAGCACGAGCTTCGTGCTTGCTTCCCCGTCGTCGGTGGTCAACTCGGCGAAGGGGCCCCCGTCTTCGAACACGAGGTTGATGTCGCGATCGGGGACCACTTGGAGGGTTGCTCGGGCGGGGATCTGGTCTCCGCCTTCGACAGGTTCGCCCCTGACAGTGAGTTCGTACGTGGGCGTCGTGCCCAGGGGCACGTCGCTGCTGGTGGTCACGGTGAGGGCGGTGATCTCCTCCATCTCTTCGAGGGGGAGCACGGTTTGGATCTCACCGATCTCGTGCTCCAGATCGGGCGCGTTCGGGGTTCGCGGGATGGTTTCCGCGTTGAGGTTGATCTCAAGCGGGGTGACCTCGCCGGTGGGGGCAACATGTTGCCCTGCCCCGATGAGGGTGAAGGAGCGGACCTCGCCGGGGCCCGCGGTTTGCGCGGGGGGTTCCAGTTCGAGGTCGAAGAGGGGCCCGATAACGTCGGCCTCGCCTTCCGTAACGGGCAGGGGTTCCAGGTGCGCTGCGAACGAGCTGGGAACCCACGGCCCATCGTTGTCCACAAGCAGGAACCCGGCGGTGAGGGCCAAGTCGCCTCGGAGGAGCGTCTCGGCGAGGGCTCCGGTGCGTGGGATCTCGCCCGCGTCGCTGGGCTCGTCCTCGTACGTGATTTCTTGGCTAACGCTCACGGCTCCGCTGAGGCTCGTGTCGGGCGCGATGCGTTCCCCCTGGGCGGCGAACTGGACGCGCGGGATCCCGTCGAAGGCGGCGGTCGCCAAGCGCGTGGTCGCATCGCAATCGTCCCCGGTGAGGCCAATCCATCCGATGCTCCCGGTGGGCGTGGGGGCCAGCTGCATGACGCCGCTCATCGGGTCCCATAGGCTTGGCCAGGCGAGGGCGCCTTGGGAGAGGGTGAGGTACCCTTTGTCACCGTTCGCGATGCCGGTCCAGGTGGCGGCTTTGAACGCGGCATGGTCGGCGCCCATGGGGTCCACATCCGCGGGTCGGTTCAGGTTCCGGCGGTCCTCTTCCTGGTCTTGCGTGTCAAGGCGCGTCATGCTTGCGCCTTGGTCGCCGACCGCGGTGAGGGTCTGGCGAGCGACGCAGTCGTTGTGGGATCGGGGTTCTTGAGCTGTGAGGGCGGCCGTGGTCATGGAGTCCCCGAGGGCGGTGGGGAGGGGCGTGGGTCCATGACCGGGGATCCATCCAAGAAGCGGGCAGTCTGCTTGGATGGCTTCGTCTTGGTTGATCTCGGCGCGAGCGGGCGCTCCGGAGCCCACGTTGACGGTTTGAGAACCGATGTTGGCTTGGCAGGACCCGTCCAGGGAGAGGAGGTTCACGGTCGTGGGACCGTGCACGTTGGGGGCTAAGAGGGTTTCTCCTTGGGGCGTGCCCTGCTCTCCTGCCAGGGGGATCATCGGGTTGCCTCCTTGCCAGGCGTAGGCGGCCACGGGGCGGTCTGCGGTGACGCGCACGTTATGGACCGCGCCTCCGGTCTGGACCGTGCAACGGGCCCACGCGGTGGGCGTGACTTGGTCCGTATCGCAGGGGACAAGGTTCCATCGTTGCCCGTTGTGTGCTTCGACGCGGATGCTTGTTTCGTGGGCGGACCCGACGGCGAGGGTCGCGCTACCATCGTCCGTGTTGAAGGGGGCGATGAGTTGGTGACCGCTTCCGGGCCCGATGAGGAGTTGGAGGATGCGTTGCTCTTGGATGGGGTCTCGAGGGACGGGTTCGTGATCCCCGTCGTTCTCGACGCGGTCGAAGTACACATGGTACGCGTCCACGTCCTCGTGGGCGAGGAACGCGACCGTGACGGTGGGGCCTTGCTGGCTCTCGCTGAGGAGGGGCCCAGGCCAGGTGAGCATGGGCCTGGGCGTGGGGTCCTCGACGCCTTGGGGAACGATGCGGAGGCTGTCGCGATCCAGGGTGAAGTCGACGGGTTGGCCGCGGTCTGTGGGCCATCCGGCGCTGGCGAGCACGTCGTTGAGAACGACTTCGTGCACGATCAATCGGGGACCGTCCCAATCGTCCGGGTACGCGTCGCCTTCTTGGATCGAGAGCGGCAGGCGCACGGTGAGATCCTCGTCGAACCAGGGCTCCCATGCGTCCTGGCTCTCGGTCTGTGCGGCGGCTTGTTGAGCGATGGCTCCGGGCATCGCGAGCGGGAGCGTGATGGCGACCGCGAGCAGGACGACGAGGGCTCTCACCCGAGCCTCACCTCGCCCAAGGCACCGTCAGGGGCCATCGTGGAGAGCCATGGCAGGTTCACTCGGTCCAGCATGGCTCCCAGCCCAAGGGGCGAAGCGCTGGCTTCGATCGTGACGGCGGCCCCGGCGGGATCGCCTCGTTGGAACGCTGCAAGGTCCACGAGGCCAAGCGTGATCTCGCCGCTTTTCGGGAGCTCGATGGGGACGCTCACGACGGTCACCTCACCGGGCTCAACCGTGGGGGTTTCGAACGTTTGGTAGAGCTGCCCGTCCACGGTGAGGCCCAGGGTGTGGTTCTCCAGTGTTGCTTCGCCCACGTTCTCAAGCGTTCCGGTGACCTGCACCTCGTCGCCCTCTGCGAGGTTCACGTTCGGTCGCGTTTCCACGCTGGAGAGGCGAACCTGGGGCCCAACCTCCTCGGGGGCAAGCGTCGTGGTGCCGACCACGTCCCCGTCCACGGTGTACACGGTCGCTTCCCCTGTACGGTTCGTTCCGGCCAGCCACGTCACGGGGAGCACGGTGGATTCCCCGGGCTCCAGCTCGAGGAGCGCAGAACCAGTGAGCGCGACGGGCGGTTCAAGCACGGCGCGACCCTCAAGGAACTCGTTCCCGACGTTGCGCACGATCAGCTCTCCGTGAGCGGACCCCGTCAAGGGGGCCTCGTCGCTTCGAAGCGTGAAGGAGACGGCGGGCGCAGCGTCCACGGTCATGCGCGCGGTTTGCGTGACGCGCTCGTCGTCGCTCGTGGTCACGTGCGCGGCCACGAGGTTCGCACCGGGTGATACGTCGGGGTCCACCGTGAGGGGCACGGTCACGTTCGCGGTTTCACCGGGCGCGATGTCGATCGGTTGGATCCCTTGGATGCCGTCGCCTCGAAGGAGAAGGTCCCCGTCAAGGGGCACGTTCCCGATGTTCGTGATGCGAGCGTCGACGCTGGATTCCCCCGGTTCGAGGGCCGCATCTTCCATCGTGATGCGCGCGTCGGGCTGACCGTCGACATGCACGATGGCTGTGGGTGATCCTTGGGAGACGGGCAAGGGCAGCTCGAGGCTCGTGGGGGAGGTCCCGATCTCGGCGAACCCGAGGAGCGGGAACGTGGCCTCCTCGCCAGGAGGCACGAGGAGCGTCTGGTTGAGGGCGGGCGCGAGGAAGATGCCGTCCTGGCGTTGGGTTTCGGGCATGATGTGCACGGGCGCGGTCCCGTCGTTGGTGAGGGTGGCCATGACGGCGCTTGCAGTGCCGGGCACGGTGCGGAGGGTTTCTTCCAGGCTGAGGCTGACCTCGGCTCGGTCGATGGTGACGCCGATGGCTGCTTCGCTGTCTTGCGCGGCGCTGGAGCCGTCGGGGCGTGGCCCTGTGAACATGTCAGGGGCGGAGATGCTGGCGAGCACGAGGCCTTCGCCGGGCGATACGGGCGCCCAGTCCGCGGTCATGCGCACGGTCTCCCCGGGCTCGATGCGTGGGACATCGATCGTCATCGTATCGAAGATGGGTAAGAGCCCGTTCTCGGAAAGGCGGAGGGTGGTGTCCGTGGCGGCCTTGCCTCCGAGGTTCTCGATGAGGACTTCGAGTTGGGCCTCATCCCCGATGCTGATGCGATCAGGGACGCCGTGGACGGTGAGCCTTAAATCGGGCCGTTGAAGCGGCATCACCGTGAAGGCATGGTCGACAACGTTGGGGCACGCGAGACCCGGTTCGCACTCTTGTCGCTCTTGGACGATGCCAAGGAACCTGTGGATGTCGTCGTCGAGCAGGATCTCGATGTCGTGGGGGTCTGGGTCGGCGACGATGCGGACGGTGTGCTCGCCAGGTTCCAGGGGCCTCCAGGTGTACGTGAGCGTGCTCGTGTCCCCGGGTTGGATGGTGACGGTTGCGAGGTCGTCACCGGCGGGGGTCGAGAGTTGTTGGAATCCGCTGGGGCCTCGGACCGCGGCCGCGATGGGGACCTCCTCGGCGGGTGCGAAGCCTTGGTTCTCGATTTGGATCTGGATCCGGGTTTCTCTAGCGATCTCGGCGTCTTCGACCGTGATGGCGTCTTCGTTCACGATGAGGTCGGGAAGGTCGACGCGTTCGGGGTCAAGCACCAAGCGTCCGGGGTCGTCGGGGGTTTCGTGCCCCGTGGCAGCGTTGTGGATCGCGCCGCTGGACATGAGCCCGGGCGCACTCGTGGCGTAGGCGGTGATGGGCAAGGTCACAGGGGATCGAGCATCGGCGGGGGCTTGAGCGCGTACGATCCCGTGGAGGGTTTCGCCTTGTTCTAGGGTCACGGGTTCGACGGTGCCGGTGCGCGTGTCCGTGACGGTTTCCTCTTCCACCATGATGGTGATGTGCCAGTCGTCGGGAACGCTCGATGCGGGGGCAAGGTGAAGCGTCTCGCTGGCAGAGCCGGGGTTCTCAAGCGTGAAGCGGTATTGCTTCTCGGATCCGGGCCAGATGGGGACCTCGTCTGCGCCGATGTCGAGGATGGGACGGGCGCTTGCAAGGGCGACATCATCGATGATGATCTGGCTTTCTTGCCGGTCGATGTCGCATTGGCCCAGCCAGATGCGCAGGTGCATGACCTGTTCTCCGTCTTGGAAGAACTCTGGCACGTTCTCGATGGCCTTTTGGGGGATCGTGAACGCGGCGGTTTCCCAGCTGTCGAGGTCGTCCGCGTTGACGACGCCGGTGGACCCGTCGAGCACGTTGGGTCGGGGGCTGGTGATGCCGTAGGCTGCCATGTTCGGGTGGGGGTCCTCGTGGTCCTCTTCGGTGCACCGGTCGAACTGTTCCTCGCTTCCTGGCATGCTTTGCCAGCGGGGCGTCAGCGTGGTGGTGCCTTCAGGGGCCCATGCCTCGTGGAGGTGCACGCAGGCAGCAGCCTCGCTGGGCTCGACCTCGCTGGTGCCGGGGCATAGGGACGCGCCCATGTAGGAGACGGCGCCCCCTTCGTCGGCGAAGCCTCGGAGGAGCCGTTGGTGCTGGAACACGAGCAGCGGGTCCTCGTCTTCCTCGAGCAGCGTTTCGAGGCTTGACCTCGTGAGCGTGTTCGTCGCGAGCGGGATCACGCCCGGCTGGTCACCGCCTGCAGCCTCGATGCTCCATCCAACCCCGTCCGAGGTTTGGCCAAGGAGGGAGGGTTTGGCGGCGTCGCTGGTCTGTTCCACGCGGGGGTGGTCTTCGTTGAAGAAGAAAGGTTCGATGAGGGTGTTCTCGTGCTCGACGGTGGTTCGGTAGTCGTCTCGCACGGTGGATTCGCCCACGGTGGCTTCCACGATGACGCGTTGGGGTTCATCGAGGGGGAAGGGTGCAGAGCCTTCGGTCAGCGGTGGGAGAGTGGTCGTGACGGTGAGGGCCTCCCATGGGTCCAACAGATGGTCCTCAAGCGGGATCTCGAGGAACGCTTCGCCTCCAGGCGTGGTGAGGGCGATGTCCCCGGTGAGGCGCACGGGCAGCGAGGAGGGGTTGACGAGGTCCAGCGTGGCGGTGCGCTCGGTCTCGGCTGGGGCGCGGTCGGGCGTGATGCTGATGCTTCGGATGCCCTGGTTTTGGGTGAGGTTGGTCTCGGTTTCGATGTCCGTTTTGAGGGGGCTTGGGTCTTGCACGATGTCGCTTAGGAGTCGGCATTGGGGTTGTTGGCTTCGTGCGAGGTCATCAAGGTCCCTGGGGCAGTCGGGGAAGGTGTCGACGAGGGTGTCCGCTTTCGTGTTGATCTCAAGCGAGATGCTCGTCACGTTGGCGGGGAGCACGGGCGTGTCTTCGAACCAGTCGATGGTTTCGCGGATGTCCTCCCAGGGGACGTGGATCGTGGCGGGGCCTTCCCCGCTTTCGCCTTCGATGTCGAGTTCGTATTCGGTGACGCTTTTGTCATCCTGGCCTTCGACCTCGGCTCGCACGGTGATGTTGGCTTTCTCGATCTCCCAGCTAGCTTCGAGGCTGGGTTGTTGGATCTCCACCGTGAAGGAGGGTGTGCTGTTGGCTTCGAGCACGTTGATCTTGGTCCCGTCCTCGAGCGTCCACGTGGCAGGATCGTTGAATGTGACGCTGTGGTCATGGGTGAACGCTGGAGGCATGGAGAGGATGGCGACATCGTGCACGGTGAGCGTGCCTTCTTGCACCGTGTCGTCGGAGAGGGCGCGAAGCTGTGGGGCTAACTGTTGGGGTTCGGGCACGTCCATGGTCACGGTGGCGCCTTGAATGTCCAACTGCTCGTTCCCGTTGGGCATCCACAAGCGCAGCCCGATGAACGCGATCTCTCCACCGACGGGTGCGACGTTGGCGCACAACGCCTCGTCTTGGCCGTACTCTTCCAGGGTCGTGTGGGGGCCTTGGATGGGGCCGATGATGGATCCGCTGGTGGCGCCAAGGGGCCCATCGGGGTACGCGGAGACGGTGTTGGGTTCTCCGCACGTGTCAAGGATCTCGGGCGTCGCGGCGGGGCACGTAGTGGGATCGTCGGGGTCGCAGGGTTCAAGCGGGGTCCATTCGACCCGGGAGGGCGCCGCTTCGCTGGCGGTCTCCTCGGGGGGCAGGGAGGCGGCGACGATTTGGGCCACGATGGAGCCGCCTTCCTCGAGGTTGTCGATGTCGAACGTGATCTGGCCTTCTTGGCCCGAGCGGAGGTCCACCAGCGCGACGGCGTCCACGTACCGGAACACGTCGTCCCCGTCGTGATCGTACCCGCTTGGGTGCGTCGTCAGCACATCGTAGTCTTCATCGTCTTCATCTTGGCGATCGTCGATGTCCATGGGGCGCTCATCGAGCAATGCAGCGAGTTCGTTCACGGTGCCGCCGTGGTGAGCAAGCGGCACATCCGAGCTTGACACGTCCACGCTTGCGACGGTTTGCTCGCCGCTTAAGTCATCGATGTGGTCGCTGTCCTCTGCGTCGAGGGAGCCAAGCCTGGGTTCGCCCGCGGTCGTGATCGTCGTGCAACCAAGCACCACCTCGCGATCTTCGACCTGCTGCCAGCCCGTCCATCCCCCCCACGAGGCGGCCTTGAGGCATGCTTCGGGCTTGTGGTTGGAGGTGTCCGCGCCGATCTCGAGATCCAACGCGGGCACCTTGATGGTGCCCACGAACCAGCCGACCTCAAGGGCTTCAGGATCGGGGCCTATGTCCGTGGAGAGCTCGAGCACGATCTCCGCGTTGCTCAACAACTCCTCATCTTCGGCATCGTCGAGATCCTGGCATGAATCGATACCTAGCCCATCGGCGACGGGGATGATGTCGCGGGTGAAGAGGCCGGATAGGGCTCCATGGGGGATGTCGTACTCGGCGCTGGTCCAGCCCGTGGTGGTGGGGTCCTCGAAGCTTGAGAGGCGCTCACCGGTGAGGGTGGGGGCCGTCATGAAGGGATGGTTGAGGGCGCCGGGGTCCAATCGGATGTGAACCTCCCAGGCGTCGCTGAACAGGCGCCGTTCGTCCGTGAACACTTGGAGCCGTTCGTCGTTGCGGACGACATCCTGCAGAGATCCGCACCATTCTCCGAGGGTCAACGGGACGCGTAGTTGGTGTTCGAACCGTTCGCCGCCTACGTCGGTGAGCGTCGCGGTGGGGAACCAGAACGCGCTGCCGCTATCAAGGCGGTCCCTGTCGGTTTCGAGGGTGAACCCGCCAAAGTGGACCCAGTCGTCGGGCGTGATCATGTCTACGGGACGGAGTTGGGCCCCGGGGAGGTCCGTGGCGGCGGCTTGGATGCGTTGCGCGTCTCGGTCGTCTAACCCCATGGTGGGTTGGCCTGTGATGGCGGGCGTGATCTCGCCGGGGGTGCCGCCTGCGTGGCTGCTAGTCAGATGGCCCCCAAGGGGAAGATCGTGGCAGGCGTAGGTCTCTGGGTTGGCGAGTTCGTGGATGGGGATGGCAAGATCGCGGATGTCGCTCGTGTCGATGATGGGGTCGCATTCGACGTCCGCACGGTCGGTAAGCGTGGCATCCGCGTTGGGACCCAGGATGCCTTCGAGGGTTTGACCGGGGAGCCTGTAGGCTTGGTGGGGGATCTCGTCTTCGTCGACGAGGTGGCCTCTGGCGTCGATGTCGGCGTCCGCGGGTCGCCATTCGATGCTCACGCCGTCGTAGGCGCGTTCGAGCTCCCCGCTGACGTTGACCTCCAAGAGGCTAAAGGGGCTGCTGGCGG
Organism: Thermoplasmata archaeon; assembly: GCA_003561665.1. Lineage (GTDB taxonomy): Archaea > Thermoplasmatota > SW-10-69-26 > SW-10-69-26 > SW-10-69-26 > PWVY01. The sequence continues at coordinate 8,406 of PWVY01000292.1, read as the reverse complement.
TGTCCATGAGGCCGGCCAGGGGGAGGATGCTGTTCGCATTGGCGGGGATGCGGAGCCCATCCCCGAACCGGACCCCGTCCTCGGTCACGGTCCAATGTTCATGGTTTCCGGGTTCGGGCTCGAGTTCGATGCGGTCGACGACGATCACGCCGACCCCGCTGGATGCGGTCACGGCGGTGTCGTCAGCGTTGGCCGTCGTTTCGACGTGGACCGTGAGGGGGCCGGGGTTCTCGAGGTCCACGGTGGCTGTGGTGGTTCGGGTCTCGCCGATGCTAAGGCGCGGGATGCGGTCGGCTTCGAGCGTGAGGCCCAGGGGCTCGAGCGTGATGTCGACCGTGACGTCGTCCAAGTCCACGTTGCCGGTGTTCTCGATTTCCACGGGGAACGCGATGTCGTCGCCTTTGGGCACGAGCTTGGGCACGTCGATGCTGCTCACGCTCATGCTGGGGTTCTCTTGGATCTCGCTCCGTAGCGTGAGGGTGTTGTCGCCGGGTCGCGCGTCGGCTCCGGGTTGGGGCTCTTCTTCAATGGTGAACTCGACGGGTTCGAACGTGACGCCTTGCCCGAACATGACGAAACCGACGTAGTGGCCTGGGGGCAGATCGCGAACAGTGACATCTTGCACGTGAGCAAGCTCGATGAGGTTGTTCGCGCAGTGTTCTCCGCCCTCGCAGGGGATCAGCAGTTGCGTGAAGAGGCCATCGCTGGGGGGTTCGACGTGGATGTTCACGGCGGATCCTTGCCCAGTGGCATCCTGGGCGGATTGGAGCACGCGGGCTTCGACGAGGGCATCCCCGTCGAGGTCGTCGTCGGGGGTCTCGGGCGTGGTGTCCCCTTGCAGCGCCTCGATGACGTCCTCGATGACGGGACAGGTGGGATCCTCGTCCTCGGGGGGACAGGAGGGGTCCGTCACGATGACGCGCTTGGTGATGCTGGATTCCCACTCGTCCTCGTCGGTGACGGTGAGCGTGACATCGTACACCCCCTCCCGCGTGAATGCGTGGTTTACTTCTTCCCCGGTCTCAGTTTCACCATCGTCGAAGTCCCAGTGGTACGTTTCGATGGGGGCGGGTCCCTCTTCCGTTGGTGAGGCGTCGAACGTCACCGGTTGGCCTGTTTCGGGTTCTTCGGGTGTGAACGTGAAATCAGCTTCGAGCCGGTCGGTGTGGGGGAGGGCGAGCACGTACGCGGGGAGGGCTTCGACGCCGTGACGGTCTGTGGCTTCGATCTTCACGGGGCTTCGAAGCACGCTGTCGTCCCCGTCGTCGTTGCGCACCGTGACCTGGTTCCCGTCCGTGTCCACGTCCGCGGTGCCTCGGAGGATGCTCGTGTCCACGGTGACATCGTCTGCGCAATCGTCCGGGTCTTGCACGAACGCGGTGATGGTGCCTTCGTCGTTGACGCCGGCATCGATCTTGGGCGCTTGGCTGAGGCTCAGGGTGCCCGTGTCCACGGTGATGAGCCGCTCGTACACTTCCAGCGTGTCATCCGGCACGTCCCATCCGAGTTGGGGGTTGCGGATGAGCGTCTCTTGCCCAGGAGTCAACCCGGGTTGCCCGGTGTCGGGGTCCACCAACAGCCAACTCGTCACGACCGGTGGCACCTCCTCCGGTTGGCAACCGTCGGGGCCGATCACGACGCGTCGGATATCGATCTCTTCGACGGTGTCGCTGCCTCGGTTCTCGACGATGACCTCGAAGCGCTCCTGCGTGTCCGGCGCGATGGTCGGTCGGTCCTCGTGCATCGCGCGCACATCGAAGGGGGGTTGGCCTTCGGCGACTTCGAACGCGTCGACGCGTAACTCGCCTCGGGGGGTGTCTCCTTCGTCGGCGTTCACGCCGAAGGCGTGCACCTCGATGATGACATCTTCTCCTTGGAAGGGGGAGAGGTCGAACGCGATGTCGTTCCATCCGCTCATGGGCAGCGCGAACACGGGTTCCTCGTGCCCGAACGCGAGTTCTGCGGGTCGGCAAAAGCGCATCGGGTCGATCGCTTCTTGATGCGGGCTCTCCACGGTGCAGAGCCTCTGAACGCCTGAACCCGGGAAGGGATGATCCTCGTTCACGTCACCGACGAGCGCGCTGGTGGCGGGCCCGGCCCCGAGTTGGTAGGCGTGGGGGGCTCGGTGGATGGCGCGTCCGTCGAAGAGCACCGGAACGTCTCCTTCATCGCTGCACGAATCGTACCCGCTCAAGGGTTGCACCGTGCGGGTTTCGCCTAACTCGCCGTTTTCCAGCACGGGCGTGGCGCGAACGTTCCATCCGACGCGGGTCCACACGGTCGCTTCGGATGCGTCGCTTTGTTCCTCGCATCGTTCCGTCAACGGCATTCCCTCCGGGAACGCGTCCGTGGCGTCGGGGCTTCCTGCTTCGGCCATGCCCCACTGCACGTTCATCTCGACGACGGGCATCTCGTACCCGGAGAGCGTGACCACGGGCGAGCGGAGCACGCCGTACGTGTCGGGGTCGGGCTGGTCGATGACGGTCCTTGGACCGTCCACGGTGTTGATGACCGCCCCCGCATCGCCTTCCCATACGAACGCGCCGGGGGCTTGGCTTGAGGGGTCCCCGCCGCGTTGTTCGTACGACCATGCGGTTTCGACGCTGGCCTCTTCGGGGAAGGTTTCCCATCCGCGCGTGTCGGAGGGTGTAAGCGTGCGCTCGCGCGTATCCGGCGGGGACAATGGGCGAGAGCACACGTCGGGGTTCTCGTCCTCCGCAGCGAACGCGCTCGGGTCTGCGCCGAAGCAGACGCGCTCTTGGAGGATGTCTTCCTCGCTGACGCGGTCAAGAACGGGAGCGCTGACGGTCCATACGGGGGTTTCGCCGGTCTCCCACCCGGTGCGTGCGAACATGGGGGGCGCTTCTTCCCAGTCGTCTTCGTCAGGGTGCATCTCCGTGGAGTACCCGGCTTGGTCGCCTTCGCCGGGTACATCCGCGCGAGCGCTGGCCAGGAACGTGTCCAGATCGGAGGTGGTTACGAGGTCGAACATCACGTAGAAGCCTTCATCCGCGGCCGCATCGCTTGTTGTCTCCTCCACGATGCGCGTGATGTCGATGCGCTCGTTCTCCCAGCCGACGGGGGTTTCCCACGTTTTGACGAGGCCGTCGGCTTGATCGGCTTCGCTAGAGCGGTGGATGATGGTGGATTCGATGTGATCCGTGAAGTCCACCTCAAGGCCTGTTTCGCTGAGCGCTTGTTCGGCGCCGTCGAAGACCTGCGTGTCCCCGCAGAACGTCAACAGTGTGCTCTCGACGGGTCCGGGGAGGGTTTCGGTGAGGGGAAGATCGCGGCAGATGTCGTGGGGTAAGCGGTTGGCGGGTAGCGTGTCCGCGGTCTGGATGACGGTCTCGAAGAACAGGTCCATGAGGACGGTGTTCACGAGGGCTTGCCCTTCGGGGGGCAGGTCCTGGGTGAGTTCGCGTGTCTGGTTCTCCATCTCGCGCATCTCTTCCACGAGATCGAGTTGGCCTCCGGGCACGACGACCAGTTGGGCCTTGGCGCCTCGGTCGTTGTGCCAGTTCACGTTCGCGGCGTGGTCGAACTCCAGGTACACGCGTTCATCGTCTTCCTGGATCGTCACGGCATCCAAGGCGCGGATGCCCTGGGTGTTGTCTTCGTCCGTGCCCACGCCGTAGATGCTTACGTGGTGTTCGCGCACGTTCCACATCTGCAACGATGCGGGCACGCGTGTTTCCTCCGTCGTTTTCACCTGCGCCCCGTCCACGACCCATGGGTTGGCGGCATCGCTGACCCCACACATGAGGCTGGATACGAAGGTTCGTGGCACGTTCGCCACGTCCTGGGGGAGGCTGCCGACGCCGGGAAGATCCCCGAACGTGGCTTCCACGCCGCAGGGGTCATCCTCGTCGGATTCCTCTCGGTCGGGGCCGACGTACACGTTCTCCTCGGGGGGGCTTCGAACCGCGGCCCACTCGTCGGGCAACTCTTGCCCGCTGGTTGCGATGGCGAAGTCCCCGTACGGGACGAACCGTGTTTCGGGGCCTGCGATCGCGTGCCGGATGTCCTCCGTGAACGCCACGGGTTCATCGTCCTCGCCCCGGGCTTGCTCTAAGAGCTCGAACGCGGCGCGCGAGATCTCATCGGTAGGACCCACGGAGACGCGGCTGAAGGGCTCCTGGAGCGCTGTGGGCGTGGCTTCTCCGAAGGCCACCATGGCGCTGGTTTCGGTCCCCTCGTGCTCGGGGGATTCGATGGTGATCTCCCAGACGCCCTCGTGAGGCAGCGGGATGGTCGTGGTGAGGGTTCGGGTGGGGTCAGCGACGCCGAACGTGTTCTCGTCCTCGCTGTGGGGCACGATCACGGAGTCGATGGGTCCCAGGGGTTGCGCGTCCAGCGCGCGCGAGGTGCGTGTGACGAGGTCCACGGGCGCGATCGTGGCTTCCAAGGGGACGGTTTCCGGGAAGTTCCCTCGGTTCTCGACGGTGAGCGTCACGTTGGCCTCGCCATCTTCAAGGTTGGTCTCGTCGATCGTGATGAGGATGTCCTCGACGGTGTCGAAGGACACGGTGAGCGTGTCCTCGTCGTTGGGAGGGTAACTGTCTGCGTATGGAGCGTTCGCTTCCTCGCCTTCTACGCCGATGTGCTGGGCAAGCGTCGCCGTCACGTCAGCGGTGGGCGCGTTGGGCGCGGGCAGCATCGCGGTGACTCGATGCGACTCGAGCGGGTCCAAGGAGGGAACGGTCACGTTCGTGCTTTGGCTCCCCATCGAAAGTTCCACGATGGCCTCCTGGGAGGTGGTGCGGCCGAGGTTCTCCACGATGGCTTCCACGGGCACCATGCCACCGGGCGTGATCTCGGAGATGCTTGCCGGGAGCACGTCATCCTCTTGGGGGGTTTCGATGCGCACGCTTAGATCATCGGGGGGGCCCGTGTAACGAAGGTTCATGTTGTCGACCAGCCAGCCGCCTTGTTGGGTCCCAAGGCCGGCCCCGCTCGTGGCGATGAGGCGGATCTCGACGGTTTCACCCGCGTAGGGGGAGAGGTCGAACCAGTGCGTGATGAACTGGAGCTGCCCGGTGGCGTCCTCGGTGGATCCCACGAACCCGGGGCCTTCCCCGCGAACCGTGCCGGGGTAGGGGGAGAAGCGGTTGGCTTCCTCGGGGGGCGCGCTGGGGGCCACGCGTTCGCCGGCGAGGGTCTCGTCGACCGGTTGGATTTGTTCGCCATGCGTGGAGGCGATGAGGCCTGCGCAGTCCTCGTTCCACTCTCGCTCGCTCGTTGGAAGCACGCTCAACGCCGCGTTGGAGGGGGATCCGATCGCGTCCGCGAACGCCTCGGGCATCTCGTCCCCGATGGTTTCTGCTTCCAGGGTTTGTAAGAGATCCCGTATAGGGAAGAATGCGGGTAAGAAGGGTGATTCGGTCCGGGTTGTAGCGTCAAGGCCCATCATCATCGGTGCGCTGGCGGCGCAGAGCATCCCGATGCCTTCGTCCGCGGGAGAGAACAACCCGACGGGGTTCAACCGTTTGAACGCGTCGTCCTCGGCACGGATCTCCACCCATGCACCGTCGGGCGCGAACCGGTTCTCGTCGGGATCCGAGAACGCGTATGCGTGGTCCAGCTCAAGGAACAACCCGCCCAGCCCCAACGGCGCTTCGGGGACGTCCAAAAGCACCGTGGGGGATGTGAGAACCTCACGGCACATATCCATCGCGACATCCCGAACGAACCGGAACTGGGAGCCTTCCCCGCCGGTGAGCTCGATCGTGGCGCACCCGTCGGCTATGCCAGCGATGACGGGGGCTACGATGCGTGGGTCCACGCCGCTTTCGATGAGGGTGGATGTGGCCGTGTTCACGGTCTGCGTTGGGGCGCCTGAAGCGGCCAGGTGCCGCGTGGGCATCTCGGGAGCCTCCAACGCAGCTTTGCTCCCGCGCTCGTACGTGGGGTTGAACGGGTCCCCTTGGCCCCAAAGCGCCACGCAGCCGTCGGTGGCTCCGGGGTGCGTGCGAGTGAGCCATCCGGTGGTGCCCTGGAGCTGATCGGGTTCGAGGCCATCCTCGAGCGGGCACGTGTTCCGTTCGATGGGCACGAACACCTCGTCGAAGGCCACATCAGGGTCCGGGTCGGGCGCGTCGATGCCCGGGTCCACGTTGGGTTCGGGCGCATCTTGCGCAGCGGCGAGCGCGATCGTGGGCACGGCAACGAGGATCAAGAGCGCGGTGAGGAGTCGAGCGTTCACGGGGTCCACCTCCGAACGAAGAGTGCAGCACCAAGGGCAAGCGCGATCGCCGCCCACCCGGGAGCCGGGATGGCTTCTTGCGTGGACAGTTCTCCGTCTGCAAGCGCTTTCACCACGGGCCCGGGGAAGGTGCCTTCCTCAGGGAACGTTTGGTCGTCCAGGTGAAGCGTGACGCCTTGGGGGAAGAACGTGTCCGTGGTGGGAAGCGTGACGTTGGCCTTGTACACCCAACGACCGTCGTTCCCTTCCTCGAGCGCGAGCGGGATGCGGTCGTCGCCGAGTTGGATGTGCGCGGCGTTGGGGGGTTTTTCGCCTTGGGCGATGATGGTGATCTCGACGGGTTCGCCTTGGGCTTGAATCTCAGGCGTTACATCGTACGAGACGATCTCAAGCGGTGCGGTGGGCGTGACGGTTACGGCTTGGGACCATCCTCCAGGTTGCCCAGCCAGGTCAAGAGCTTGCACCCGGTAGGCGTGTGTGGCTCCCGCGGGGGCCTCGTCGAGCATCTGCGTGCTCGTTGTGGCGCGTTGCGCGGTGAGTTGCCCGTCTGTGCGGCGCTCGACGAGGTATTGGTCGATGCCCGCGTCGTCCTGGGCGTCGTCCCAAGTGAGCTTCACAGTTCCATCGGGGAGAAGGTCTGCGCTTAGGTTTTCCGGTACGGTGGGTGGCCCCTGCGAGGCGGGCAAGTGGACCTGCGTGGAAAGGTCTTCGAGCGTTGCCGTGGAACCGTCGGTGAGGTGCGCGTGGACGGTGACGGTCGTCTCGGTGGCGGGTCGCAGCTGGTTGAGGATGATGTTGTGCTCGAGGCCTCGAGGGCTTTCTTGGATGGCCACGAGGGTCCCGTCTTGCTCGGCCGTGGCCTCCAGGGAGAGAGGGCGGTCGAGCACGGCGTTCACGTGGAGGGTCCCGGGGTTGAGGACGGTGACGCTGGCGTCCTCGATGTTCGGGGGGTCTGCGAGGCTGGTGACGGGGAGAACGGTTTGCGTGACGTGACCGGCACGGTCGCGTACTTCGGCCACGATCTCGTCGAGGCCTTTGATGTCGACACGCAACTGCATGCCTTCGACGACAGGAGACCATGGGGTGAACCCGCCTTGGGCTTGCAGGGTGCGGATCGCGTCGAGCCCGCTGGCGTCGTCTTGGCCAAGGACCTGCACCGTGATCTGGCTTCGTTCCGTGGGTAGGGGGTCTTGGCTAACGAGTTCAACGCGTGGAGGGGAGAGGTCGATGGGGACCTCAAGGGTGTCCGTGGTCGTCCGGTTGGCAAGGTCCGTGACGGTGACCGTGATCGGGTGCACGCCGCTCTCGTCGAGGGTCATCTGCGTGAGGGGGCCGTGCTCGGTTTCGATGTAGGCGTCTTGGATCCCGGTATCGTCGTCGCCGGTGGGCGTGATGCTCACGGGCGTGGTGTACCAGCCCGTATCGGATCTCTCGCCATCGATGTCGAGGCCTGGTGTGGGGGGTTCGATGTCGCGGATCGTGGTGGTTTCGAGCGTGATGCGCTCGATGGGCGCCTCTTGGGGACCGTTCTCGATGGTCAATTCGAGTGTGAGTTCGCCTCCGGGGCAGTCGGCCAGGGGGAGTGTCGCGTTGTACCGTGCGGGTTCGTCGATGGGGGCCCCGATATGTTGCACGGTTTGTCGTGGCTCTGCGCAGACGGTGCCGTTGTGGAGGGCAGCGGGTTGGATCCGCGTCATGGGGTCGCCGTCTTGGGCAGGGCCCAAGGCTCCCGCGGTGAACAGGATGCGAGTGGTGTCCGCGACGACGGGGGGGTTCTCGGCAAGGGACACGTTGAGGGTTCGTGCGCTTTGGACGGGGGTCTCTTCGTGCGCGATGTTCCCAGCTAAATCGGTCGCGTCGGTGGCGAGGGTGTACGTGGTGTTGACGGTGAGGCCTTCGAACTGGAGCTCGTGCTCGGTGGAGGGTTCGGGGTCCACGAACAGGGGAGCGCGAGCGTCCCCTTCGGGGTCCACGAGCACGGTGTCGGGGTCCAGGGTGACGGGTTGGTCGCTGGTGACGAGGACGGTGAGCGAGCTGGGCGTGGCCTTGGTTTGTTCGAGCGTGAGCGTGGGGGCTTTGCGGTCGACGGTGACGACAAGGTCGAAGGGGCCAAACGAGACGGCGCGGTTGCCGGCGGCGTCGACGGGGATGGTTCGAAGCTCGTGGCGTACAATCTCGCCGTCTGCGGCGTCTTGGGCGGT
>PWVY01000099.1 GCA_003561665.1 Thermoplasmata archaeon | reverse complement strand
CGTCATCATCGTCGGCCCCGGCTTCACCCGCGAAGACTTCACCGACGAACTCAAACAAAACCCCCCCACGAACCTCGGCTCCATCACCACAGACGCCGCCAGCCAAAGCGGCATGCCCGGCGTGCACGAAGCCCTCAAACGCGGCCACGTCGAACGCGTCGCCGAAACCAGCCGCATCAGCGAAGAAACCAACCTCGTCGAAGAACTCCTAAGCCGCATCGCCCAAGACGGCGACGCAACCTACGGACCCGAACAAGTCCAACACGCCCTCAACATGGGCGCCGTCGAAACCCTCCTCATCCTCGAAGACCACGTCCACGACGACCAAGCACAACCCCTCCTCGACCTCGCACACGAAACCGGCGCCACCGTACGCATCATCGGCACCGGCCACGACGCCGGACAAACCCTCGAAAGCCTCACCGGCATCGCAGCCCTCCTACGCTACGACCCCGGAACCCCCAACTAAGCCCCACTCGCACCCAACACCGCACGAAGCACAGACTTCGCCTCCTCCGGCGACTCCTCGTTCACGATGTACACATCCGCCATCGCAACCACGCGACCCAACCCATACTCCAACTCCCGAAGATCCCGCTCCTTGAACCAATCCACCGACCCCTCATCCTCCAACCGCCCCCGCTCACTCAACCGCTCGTAACGCGTGCTCGGCGACGCCAACACGGCCACGACCAACAAATCATCCCCGAACGCATCCCGGAACACCCCCACCTCATCCAAGCTACGAACCCCATCCACCAACACAACGCCATCCCCCTCCAACGCGTCGATCCTCTCCACCGTGCGCTTCGCCCATGCACCCTTCCCCTCCTCCTGCCGAACCCGAGTCGCAACCTCTCCGAACGCTCGAGGCCCCACCTCGTCTGCCCTCCGTTGCGTCTCCTCGCGAACCAAGTCCCCCATCGCGACCACAGGAACGCCCAACGACTCTGCAACCTCAACACCCAATCCTTTCCCTGAACCTGGCATCCCCGTCGTAGCCACCACGCGCATGGCCCCCGCAACGAGCCCCAAAGAAAAAGATGCACCCTATCAAGCGCGCTGGCTCAGCGAAAACCTTCAGGGGTGACGCGTCCGGGAGACCTGAGAGGCCCTAGCCTTGCATTTATACGCATTCGGAACCACTAAGAACACTCGCGCGCCTTGGACCGGGGCGTCGCTTGAATCCGCTGCTTGGAACTAACATAGGGGTTGCTCGCCAAGCCCGCCCCGGTTCTTCGCCCGCTCACTCCTCCGAGAAATCACCCGTGACAACGTCAGGGAGCTTCTCCAGATCGGCACCCTTGATCTCGAGCATCACATCATCGCTCCCACCCCCAACGAACACGGTGGATTCCTCCAGCAAAGCCTCATCCAAGAGGGTTCGAAGCGGACGCTTGTGACCCAACGGAGGCACGCCTCCAACAGGGTACCCGACATGCCGTTCGACCTCATCCGCGTCCGCCATGCGCACCTCTTCCGGATCCGCATCGACCTGCTGAGCGACCTTGTCAAGATCGGCTCGACGTGGACCGGGCACGATCACGACGACAGGCTCGGCCTCATGAACCATCAACACGATGCTTTTCCCGATGGAACCCACTTCCACGTCAAGGGCGGACGCCGCAGCCTCCACGGTGCTCGCATCATCCAAGGAACCGTGCAGGGTCGCCGAGATCTTCAACTGCTCAGCTGTTCGCTCCACGTCCGAGGCATCTCGCATCGGACCTGGATAGGGCGACCCCCAAGAAAGAGCTTCGGGGGCATCTCCAACGGAAACGACCGCGAACCCTTATGCACCCCAGCACGTTTCCCTGGTGTACCGCCCCAGGCGGGGGAGGACCCCTCATGGTCGAAACCAGGCTCTTATCCATCACACCCGACGCTGAAGAGCTCGTCTGCCGCTGCGCACGCAACGACTACTATCCAGGGAAAGTCTGGGAGGATGACTTCGAGACCGTCATGGAATCCGTCGATGGGACCTCGATCCAAAAGAAGAAGCACAACCTGCTCAAGAAGCTCATGCTCCGAGGCCACTGGGGGGTCTTCGAGCATCCCTCGATGTCGCTGTGGTTCCGCGTCTCCCGCGCGTGCATGGCGCAGATCACCCGCCACAGGCACGTGAGCTTCGACATTCAAAGCATGCGGTACGTGAACTTCTCGAAGCTTGACCCCACAAGCGAGGAAGATATCCATTACCCACGAACCTGGGATGCGGAAAAGGTCAAAGCACGCGAAGGGACGCGCGCGATCACGATGTCCGTCGACGAACGCCGAGCGTTGATCGAGGAAACATACTCGCAGTGCCTGGAGGCGTACAACGACCTCGTCGAAGCCGGGATGCCCAAAGAAGATGCACGCATGCTCTTGCCCATCGGGACGAAGGTGAACATCACCGCGTCCATGAACCTACGGACCGCGTTCCACATCGTGAGCATGCGAGGAGCCGGTGACGCGCAAGCCGAGATCCAAGAGTTGGCCGATAGCATCCGCGAGGTCATGGACGAGCATCTGCCCACGGCGATGAAGATCTGGAACGAGAACAAGACCGCGATCGAGCGCCAGCGCTTATCCCCTTGAACCCGTCAGGGGTCCCCAATCGAGGCTTCTAGCTGGATCGCGGTCTTTGCCCATGCCTCATCAAGCTCCTTGAGAGGCTCGCCTGTCCGATCGCTTCTAGGAGCCTCTTCGAGGGTTGCGGCGAATGCAGCCAACCGTTGAGCCCCAACGCTTGCCGCCACGCCTTTCAAAGCATGCGCATGCTGGGACACCGCTTCGAGGTCCCCGTCCTTGCTTGCGGTTTTGATCTTGGAAAGAAGCTCCGGTGCTTCCTCCATGAACACCTTGACGATCTCCCGGAAACCTTCCGGCGTGATGTTCTCTTGCAGCGAGGCGATCTGGTCAGCATCAACGATGCATTCCTCCCCAGAGGCCTCGTTGGTTTCTCCCGGGCCTGAGCGCCCTCGTCCCGGTTGGCTTGATGATTGATCTCCCGATGGGGGGATGTTCGCTCTGGCCTGCGTGAGGGCTTCTTCCAGCGCATCGATGCGGATTGGTTTCGTCAAGTAGTCCTTCATGCCGACGCGTAGGGCTTTCTGCCGGTATGTGGGTCCTACGTGTGCTGTGAGGGCGATGAGGTAGGGTCGTTCATGCTCTTCATGCTGTTCGTGGATCCTCTCAGCGACCTCGAAACCGTCCATGCCAGGCATCTGTAGGTCCAGAAGAACCACATCGAAACGCTTCTCGGACAGGGCTTGGAGAGCCGCTTGCCCGCTTGGCGCGGTTTGAACCTCGTGACCGCGGTTCGAGAGCATTTCTTGCGCGACGCGCCGGTTCACTTTGTTATCCTCGACGAGGAGGATCCCCAACGGTTCTTCATCTTCATCCAGCGAGGGTGCCGGGCGTGGCGCTTTGGTGCCCCTGGCTTCGGTAACGGATTCGACGGCCATTTCTGAGGCACGTCCCACAGGGATGCGAACGTGGACGGTGGTCCCCTCCTCCACGATGCTATCCACCGCGATTTCGCCATCCATACGATCGACGAGCTTCTTGGTGATGGAGAGTCCAAGACCGGTGCCTTCGTGTTCGCGCGTGGTGGATGTGTCGGCCTGCTGGAAGGGGTCAAAGATGGTTTCCATCATTTCCGAGGGAATCCCGATGCCGCTGTCCTCCACGTCCAAGCAAACCACGAGCGAACCGTTCTCCTCCATCATGCCAGCTCGAACCGCGACGTGACCTGTGTGGGTGAACTTGATCGCGTTGGATACGAGGTTCGAGAGGATCTGCCGTGTCCAATCCGGGTCGATCCAGACGACATCGTGCTCGCTCGCACGGACCTCGTAGGAGAGGTCAAGCCCTTTCTCTTGGGCCTTCGAACGGGATGCATCCACGCAGCCCTTCACAAGGTCCTCGATCGAGGTGGGCCGCTCGTCGATCTCCATCTCTCCGGCGCTGATCTTCGAGATGCTGAGAAGATCGTCGATGATGGTGAGCAGGTGATTGCCACTGTTGGCTACCGTTTCAAGGTGATCTCGCTGCTCCCGTGTCAAGGGCGTTTGAGAGAGAAGATCCACCGTTCCCAGCACGGAAGTGACGGGGGTTCGGATTTCGTGGCTCATCGTTGCAAGGAACTCGTCCTTGATACGATCCGCTTCTTGGAGCGCTTCCTTCTCGCGCTGCAGCAGCTCCACGCGATCACGTTCCCGTTTCTTTGCCAACGCTTCAAGGTCAAGCGAGCGCGCCACATCCTTCCCCCACAGGGCCAGGAACCCAGCAGTCTCATCAACGAAGAGCGGCAGACGCCGGAACACCGCTAAACAAACACCTCGGGGTTTCTCTTGCCAAACGATCGGGATCGCTACCAACCCTGTCCCGTCCATCTTGCGCACGAGATCGCCCTCCCAATGAGGAGACATCGCGGCGTCACGATCCACGATCGAACTCCCCACCTCCATCGAGCGCTCCATGATGCTCCCGTTCGAACCAAGACTCATCGGCAACGCCTCATGCTCAACATCCCCCTGGATCTCCCAGGCACCCGAACGCTGCAAGATCAAAACGATCCCGTCAGGATCCAAAAGCGACCGAACCGCTTCCTCGAACGCATCGATCGTCGCATCAATGCCACCGCGACCATCTCCATCCGCCGCAGAACCCGCGACGCTCTGCACGGTCTGGTACTCCCAGTAAAGCGACAGCAACCGAGGAGGAGCGAAACCCACATAGAACGAAGCGAACCCGACCACGACCAAAACAACGGGCATCTGCGATTCGACCACGGGCGCAAGCTCCACGTAGTTCGAACCGATCGAGATGAAGATCGCAGCCCCCAACAGGAACGTCCCCATGCCAGCAAGCCCCAAGCGCCTTCGCGTAGCCCCCACCGACGAAACCGCGCCCCTCATCAAGAGCGAAGCCGCGAACATCTCAGCGATCACGAAATACGCCACCAACACGAGCGTGACGGGGCCAGGCCGCGGGGAAGGGAACGCAAGGACAAGGATCCAACCCCCCACCAGCGCCCACCCCGCGGCTTGCATCACGCGCTCGCCCACGGGCTGGAACCGGTCCACCACCCGCAACATCATGTACGGATGCGCCCAAAGCAGCACCCCCGACAAGACCCCTAACGACAAGCCATAGATGGTTTGAGTCCAGCTTGACAGAACAAGGCCTATGAGCGTCCCGAACATCAAGAACACGTCACGGCTCTCCGGATGACGATGAGTCAAGAATCGGAAACCCGTCAAAAGGAAACCCGCAACTAAAGCGCCCTGCCAGAGCACCGTGAGCACGTTCACCATTCGGGCCGCCACCCCTTAGGACTCAACGCTACAATTCCCCACGCGTCCGCTTAAAAGGGTTCTCTTAATCCACCCTTACCCTGGAACCGTCACGATGACGGCACCGATGACGGCCAAGCAGGCCACCGCCGTCAAGTTAAAAAAGGAGGCCCGACGAGGCACGTTGCCCTATGTCCTCTCCAGCCCGATTCAAACAGACACCGGTTATCGACGCCGATGACGAACGCATCGGCACCGTCATCGGCACGGAGCTTTCCGAGAACACCCGCGAACCCCGGAATCTGCTCATCTCGCTGGAACCAAGCATCAAGAACCTCACCCCCCTGGATCAAGACAGCCTATGGCTTAGCTTCGAACAGGTCCAAGCCATCCGAAGAAGCGAGCTTCAACTCTCACGCTCCCTCCAGGACCTGATCGAGGACAGCATCGAAAAGCCTTCAATCAACGATTAGGACTCATCCACCACGCGAACCTTCGAGGCTGCCTCCTTGGCCCGCTCACGCGCCTCTTCCACGCTTGCCCCCTCAGCGACGGTCACGCCCATACGGCGCCCCTCGTACCCGCGAGGTTTCCCGAACAGTCGCACCTTCACCGTCGGCCAATCGAGCGCATCCGCGACACCACGGAAACCGGGAGCATCGATCGCATCATCCGCAAGGATGACGCAACTTGCACCGGGTGATGTCACCGGCACCTCCTCCGGCACAGGCAAACCGAGGATGGCACGAAGGTGCAACTCGAACTCGCTCTCCCGTTGAGAGGCCAACGTCACCAAGCCCGTATCATGCGGACGTGGAGAAAGTTCACTGAACAACACCTCGCCATCCTTGATGAAGAACTCGACACCGAACAAGCCGTACCCTCCAAGCCCGTTCGTAACAGCACGGGCCTGCCGCGCCGCCTCCTCGAACACAGGCTCAGGGATATCCGCCGGTTGCCAACTTTCGCGATAATCCCCCCCCTCTTGCGTATGCCCAATCGGCGGGCACACCGTGACCCCGTCCCGATGACGCACCGTCAACAACGTGATCTCCGCATCGAACGGGACAAACTCCTCCACGATCACCCGGCCCGTATCCGCTCGCGATCCCTCACGGGCTTTCGTCCACGCAGGCATCACGTCAGCGTCCTCACGCACGATCGTTTGCCCCTTCCCGCTTGATGACATCGTCGGCTTCACGACCGCCGGGAGCCCGATGGTTTCGATCGATTCGCGGTAGGCTTCCTCGCTGTCCGCGAACGCGAACCCGCTGGTCGGCACGCCGACCTCGTCCACCGCGAAGCGCCGGATTGCTTCTCGGTCCATCGTCAACCGTGTCGCTTTCGCGTTCGGTACGACGTGGTAGCCCTTCGCCTCAAGATGGGCCAGTTCGTCCGTTGCGATGGCTTCAATCTCGGGAACGATCAGATCGGGTTCTTCCAGCGAGACGATTTTGCGGACCTGATCCGGATCGGTCATGTCGATGACGTGGGACCGGTGCGCGGCTTGCATGGCGGGCGCGTTCTCGTACCGGTCCACGGCGATGGTCTCGATGCCCAAACCTTGGGCTTCGAGGATGACTTCCTTGCCCAGTTCGCCGGAGCCGAGCAAAAGGAGCTTGGTGGTGGTTGGTGCGTTGGGTGTGCCCAGCTGGTTCGCGTGATCGGGCCCCTGGGTCATGGTGCGGGCACGTGTGGGGGGAACCTTAAGCGTTCAAGGGAGGGGTTCCGGTGGAGCGCTAGAAGCGTTCGTGTTCGAGGCTGCGTTGCGTGTCGTTGAGGCATGCTTCCATCTGATCGATGTGTTCGTGCGGGAGGTGGGGGGCTTCGTGGAGGATTCGCGCGTGGTGGGCAAGGCGGGGGGCGCCGATGGTTTGAGCGATGCCTTTGAGGGTGTGGGCATGGGTGCGGATGGCGTCATCGTCGTTTTCTTTCGCGGCGGCTCGGATGGATCTCATGATGGGGGGGGTTTCGGTGTGGAAACTGTGGAGGATGCGTTCGAGGGCCTCTGGGCGGAGGGTTCGTAGTTCGTCGAGTTGGTTTTTGTCGAGGAGGGGGGCTTCGGGGGGGTGTACATAGCCGAGCAGCAGGAACCCGTCCGTCGCAAGGTCGCCCTGAAGATCATCAAGCCGGGGATGGACACCAGGGAGGTCATTGCTCGCTTCGAGGCCGAGCGACAGGCCTTGGCCCTGATGGACCACCCCAACATCGCTCGCATACTCGATGCAGGGGCCACGGAATCGGG
>PWVY01000233.1 GCA_003561665.1 Thermoplasmata archaeon | reverse complement strand
GAGGTTGGCTTTGAGGGTCCCGTTGGGGTTGTCGTTGATGAGGATGGGGTGTTCGATGGTGATCGGGCGGGTGTCGTGGTTGGCGAGGGTGACGCGGATGTGGAAGGGTTCGTTCGCGACGGGGGGGTTGGGTTCGGTGTCGAGGATGCGGATGCTGGCTTCGCCGGGGAAGAGGGTTCCGGGGCGGGGGACGTCGCGTTCGTACACGTAGCGGTCGAAGAAGGCTTGGAAGCTGAACCCGGTGACGTCTCGGATGGCGTTTTGGAGGTCTTGGTTGGTGAAGGCGTCGGATCCCCAGGGTTGGTGGCCGCGTTCTTTGGTTTCTTCGTTGATGTAGCGGAGGACATGGGCGAGGGTGTATTCTTGGTTCGTGGCGCTTCGGATCTCGTCGTTGAGGGCGGTGGTGACGATGGCGCCTTTGGTGTAGGCGGCGCGTTCGTTCCCGCTTCCGTAGATGGCGGTGCGGAGGTCGACGGCGTGTTCTTCTCGGGCGGTGTCGTAGGTTCGTTGGAGCCAGTTTTCTGCTTCTTGGCGGGTTTCGTGCTCGCTGGCGACTTCGAGGAGTTTGCCGTGAACTTCGGCGGTGCCTTCCATCAGCCATACGGTGGCGTCGTTGCCTCGGTTGGCGTCCCAGCTTTGGTAGGCGTGCACCATCTCGTGGGCGACGATGGCTTCGTTGGCGGTGGCGTGGAGGAAGACGCCGTCGGGGCTTGCTAGGCCTCCGCGGAACATGGGGTCGGGCCCGGTGACGATGAAGCGTTGGTGGGCGACTTCGCCGTAGATGCCGCCAAGGAAGCCGCGGGCGGTGAGGAGGATCTTCTCGGTGTGTTGGGCTTCTTGCGTGCCTTGGACGCGCAGGATGCGGTAGGCGTCCTCGTCGTGTCCGAGGTGGACTTCTTCAAGGTCGGGGTCGGCGACGAGGAACCCGCGGGGGAGGGGGGCGTCGATGTTGAAGGTGCGGTCTCCAAGGCGGTCCCAGGGTCCTTCGACGGTCCAGGTGGGGGGTGCGTTGACGTGGAAGGTGGTGTGGAACGTGGGGGCGGGTTCTTGGAATTGGTACCGGATGGGGGGGATCATCTGGCCGGCGCGGAGGATGGCGAAGTCTTCGCCCACGTAGCTGGTGTGGCCTTGGCCTTCGTGGGTGTGCGCTTGGACTTGACCGTTCGCGGTCCATTCGGCGACCGCGTGCGGGGTTTCTTTGAGGTCTGCAACGGCCCATCGGTCCCCGGGTTCCCATTTCCATGATCCCTCAAGCTCGGGTTCCCCGATCAAGCGGTTAAGGTCGCCGAAGGCGAGCTGGAGTGTGGCCAGGTTGGCGGGTTCCTCTACGGCAAGGCGGATGTCGAGGGTTCCCTCCTCGGGGTGAAGCGTCATGGTGAGCTCGAACTCGGGGTCTGTGCTCTGAGGCTGGGCCTCGGCCGCCGCCGGGATGGCGAGGAGGCAAGCGGCGAGCAGGAGGAGGGTGAGAGCTCGTCGCACAACGGGCGCGACGGGGAGGGGGATGAAAAGGCTTGTGAAGGCGCCCCTCCCCCTTTCGGCGGCGTTTTGTCCCTTCCGTTCGTGCTCTAAGAACGCTTTTCTTCGGCGATAGGAGTGGAGGATGGAGGCGTGGGAGGATCATGGAAGCGTTGAGATCGTCGGCCTGGGTCGTGCTCGTTGCCGTCGTGCTCGTCACGGGCGTTATCCCGTTCGGCACGGTGGAGAACCTCGAAAGGGAGGCCCCGTTCTTGAATGACGCCTTGAAGGATCAAGTGGTGTGAGGTTCGTGGGAGAAGCGGGCAAGGGATCCGTCGTTGGAGGATGCTTGGTCGTTGGATGCCCCGGTCCAGGCTGTCCCCTTTCTCCCTCCGATGAGCCCGTGGCGGATGTGCCCTTGCGCGGAATCCACCAAGACCCGATAGGGGTATGGTGATTTCTTGACCTTGGCTCTTGGAAGGGTTGATACGTCCTGGTTGGCCGTGGAACCGGCCTCGCTCCCCCCCCGCAACGGACTAATAGGAGGAGTCGAATCCCTGCGCATCCTCCCAGATACGGGAGGCTCCGTTAGGTGATTGTGGGCATGTCCATGCCGAGGAAACGGTTCTTCATCATCGCACTCGTCGTCCTCACAGTCGTCGCTGGGTTCACCCTGCGCACGGCCGTCAACCATGACGCTGCAAGCGTCGGCGACGGCGAGTTCTTGCTCTCTGGAAACGACCCCTACTACTACAAGCACACGCTCTCGCATCTGCTTGAGACCGGGGAGACCCTGCAATTCGACGAGATGATCAACTTCCCCGTGGGGATGATGAATCCCAACCCGCCCCTGTACTTGTGGACCCTAGGCATCGGAGCCCAAGCCATGGAGCTGTTCACAGACCCCGACACGGCCATGGGGCTCTCGCTCCTCTACGGGCCCGCCTTCTGGGGCGCCTTGACGGTCATCCCTGTTTACTTCATCGGTCGTGAGTTCGCTGGCCGCTGGGGCGGTCTCTTCGCCGGGTTCCTCGTCGCCACCAGCCCCGAGCTCATGAGCCGATCAAGCCTCGGATTTAGCGTTCACGACCCCCTGTTCTTGTTCCTCGTTGCCACGGGGATGTACTTCCTGATCCTCGCCATCAAGCGCGTGGGCACCCCCTCGCAGCATACGAACATCAAGGACGTCTGGGGAGATTACCCGCGCTGGTTCACCAGGCAACGGAAGGCTGCAGGCGCAGCCGTCATCGCGGGAGCGCTCTTCGGCGGCGTCGCCTTATCCTGGAAAGGCTTCCCCTACCTGTTCGCCGTGATGCTCGGGTACGCGGGCCTCCAGTTCTTGATGAACCACTGGCGCGGAAAGGATACAGCCCGCTTGTTGTACGTGCTCGCTACCGTATCCATCATCGCGCTTGCCCTTGCCTTGCCCTATTACGCAGTGTTCGGCATGGAACACTTCTGGTACCCGGGCCTGTACCTTGCCTCGGCCCTACTCGTGATGGGCCTTTTCTTCCTCGCCGTGCAACGGTACCCAGCCGTGCTCGTGCTCCCCGGGCTCGTCGTGGTGGCTGGTCTTTTCGCAGTCATCATGTTCGTCGTCTTCCCGGACATCAGCGCGGCGCTCTTGAACCGGTTCGTGTACTTCAATGACAACCGGCTCTACCAGACCATCGCGGAGGCTCGACCATCCAGCGTCACGAACCTCTCCTTCGCGGTAGGACCCATCCCGTTCTTCCTGTACATCGCCGGGTTCTTCTGGCTGATTTACCGCATCTACGACGCCGCACGCCCCATCGAAGTGTTCTTCCTCGCATGGGTCAGCGTGGACATGTTCATGGCCATCAGCGCGGTCCGGTTCCTGTTCACCGCCAGCGTCACGATGGCGCTCCTCGCCTCGTGCGCCTTGATCTGGATCATCCGGTCCATGTCCCTTCCCAGCCTCGCGGAAGGCTACAAGCTCGCCGGAGGCGGATGGCGCGGGATCAGGCGAGGCACCAACCTCATGCACGTGGTCCTGATCTTGTTCATCGGGCTTTTGATCCTCATCCCCAGCGCGGTCATCGCCGTGGACGCGGCCGTACCGCAAGATGTCTCACGAGAGAAGGCCCAAGAGGCCCAGCTTCAAGCCGTGAACGCGGCCACGATCGAAGCACAGAACCAAGGCCTCGATGATGACGCGATCCAAGAGGTCCAGCAAGCCTTGAACCAGTCCAGGAACGCGGATGATTTCCGCGGGAACCTCAACGATGTGGCCCTCCGTCAAGGGATGAACCCAGACACCGAGCAGGCCATCTTCGACGCCGCCGAGCCGCACCTCAAGACGATGGGATGGTACACCATGCGCTTGGGCGCGTTTGGCCAAAGCTACTTCCCCGCAAGCTGGAACGCGGCGCTAAACCACCTCTCCACGCTTGACGCGGAGGAAGAACCTACCGACCGACC
Source organism: Thermoplasmata archaeon (assembly GCA_003561665.1). GTDB lineage: Archaea > Thermoplasmatota > SW-10-69-26 > SW-10-69-26 > SW-10-69-26 > PWVY01. The sequence continues at coordinate 3,671 of PWVY01000233.1, read as the reverse complement.
CGGCGTCATGACCTGGTGGGACTACGGCCACTGGACCATGTCCGTGGGTGAACACCCCACCGTCGCGGACAACTTCCAGAACGCCTTCCGAACAAGCGGAAACTTCCTCGTCGCTCAGAACGAAACGCACGCCATCCAGATCCTCGGCGCACGCTACGCCGAAGACATGAGCCAAGAAGACTACGTTGACCTTCTCACGGATCACGGTGTCGACGAAAACCGCGCCGAGTTCGTGTACGGCGAGTTCAGCTCCCAACGGTACCCCTACATCCCGTTCGGAGACGACGAGAAGGAAACGCGCGAGATCACCAACGCATGGATGAAAGACGTTGAAGACGCGTACGGAGCAGAGATACGGTACGTGATCACGGACAACCGCATGCTCCCCATCGACAACCCCCAAACCGGTCGCGTCGAGAACCCCAGCATCTTCTACGCCCCGGCCACGCTTGCCGGGGACGAACCCGAGGATTACGTCGAAACGAGCCTCGTGGACATGCAAACCGGCGAGAAACGGACCGAGGAAGAAGTTCGCGTTATGCAACGGGAAAGCCCCGGACAGGAGCTCAACATCGGCGAGCGCCTGTTCTACAAGGAAGCCTTCTTCAACTCGATGTACTACCGCACCTTCGTCGGCGTGCCCGCGCAGGAGCCCCTGCAACAAGCCGGCCAACAGATCCCCATCCCGTTCTCCATCGACGAATACCCCCGCTTCTACGACGAGGACCGCCAGATGCTGTTCTCGCAAAGCCCCGAGGTCAGCGGGTTCGCGCTCACGCAAGAAACCGCGCCCGGGTTCGGGCTGGACAACTTCCGCCTGATCTTCGCCAACGAAGACGTGCGCATGCTTGCATACACACCCGGGGCCACCATCGAAGGAACCGTCACCCTGGACGGAGAACCCCTCGACGGTGTCCGCGTCACCGTGTTCGATGACGCCGGGGAACTCGTGCACAGCATCAACCCGAGTTACTTCGACGCACGGGATCGAGGACCTGAAGACCTCGACGTCCCCCACGATAGCACCCTCACCGAGGCTGACGGCACGTTCAGTCTCACAAGCATCTTCGGGGACGACCGTGGCGTCGAAGTCCGCGTCGCGATGATGCCCGACGCTGATGAGCCCCGCATGTTCGAAGGCGGGTTCCAGGGGGGAGACATGATGATGCCCAACCCGGACCCCGACGAGGACGACGAACGCATCGAGGAACTCCAAGCCCAAGGGCCCGGCCAACAAGACCCGGCCCAACAACCCGCGCAACAGCCCGCCCCGCAACCGACCCAACAGCCGTTCTTCCCGGGCGCCGGAACGGGGTCAACCACGGCTATGGAGATCGCAAGCGAGCGCATCAACATCACGCGCGAGCAAGCCGACGCGGGAGAGCACTTCACCCTCAACTTCGACATCCAGCCCGCCAACCTCACCGGCGTCACCTTCCACGACGTCAACGCGGACGGCGAGCGCGACGAAGGCGAAGACCCCATCGGGGACGTCGAGTTGAGCATCCAAGGCCAGAACGTGACCAGCGACCCCACCACCGGGGAATACCGGTTCGACGGGCTCATGCCCGGCGAGTACGAGGTCACGGCCACGAAGGACGGTTACCAGCTCATCCCGGGACATACGACGGTCCAACTCGAACCCGGCGAAACGACCACGCTCGATATCCCCTTCCAATACGAGCCCGTGGACATCGACGGATCCGTGGTCGACGCCACCGAGAGCCCCGTTGAGAACATCGATGTGACGTTCCAACCCGCCTTCGAGAACACCACCGCGCAACCCGGGTTCGCCACCAGCGGCGCAGACGGCACGTTCACCACGAGCCTACAACCCGGCACGTACGAGGTGGGCGGCAACGGGACCACGCCCGAAGGGCGAACCCTCGAGGTCGTAAGCGTCGAGATCACGGATGGCACGGGTGCAAGCGTGACCGAAGACGGTCACCTTGAGATCCAACCGGACGCAGAAGGCGTCGAGATCCGCGTGCACACCGAACCCGACGAGTGACCCCACATCAAAGGGCCTTCGCGCTCACGCGCTCGAACGCGCTCAACGCCTCGTCGATGTCCTCCCGGGTGACATCCTGGTGCGTGACGCAGCGAACGTGCGTGGACCGCATCATACCGTCCACGCCCACCCCCTCCTCGCCCAGCCGGCGAGCGATCTCGCCGGCGCTTGCCCCCAACGCCGTGATGTCGACGAACACGATGTTCGACTCCACGGCCTCCACCTCCACACGTAGACCCTCGATGCTGGCCAAACCCTCCGCCAACTGCTTCGCGTTTTCATGATCGTCCTTCAACCTCGGAGGGCCCTCCTTGAGCGCGATCCGCCCTGCAGCGGCCACGACCCCCGCCTGACGGAGCCCGCCTCCAAGAAGCGCGCGTGCCCGCTCAGCCTCCTCCAAGAACTCCGCTTCCCCTGCCAGAAGGCTCCCCATGGGGGCTCCAAGGCCCTTCGTGAGCGCGATCATCACACTATCCCCCGCCGCCGCGATGCGGGATGGGGCTACGCCTTCCGCCACGGCCGCGTTGAACAACCGCGCGCCATCCACGTGCAAAGGCACACCGTGCTCGCTGGCCAAGCGGGCAACCTCCCTCCGGTACTCCTCTCCTAGCACGATGCCCCCTGCGTGGTTGTGCGTCTCCTCCAAACAAACCAGGGCTGTTTGGGGTTTGATCGGGATGCCGCTCGTTCGAAGGTTCCGGTCGATCCGATCCAACGGCATACGTCCTTGATCCCCGTCGATGGGGCGCGCTTGAGCCCCCGCAACACGAGCGATGCTGGAACTTTCATACAACAACAGGTGTGCGGTGCTTTCCGCGATGACCTCTGGGCGCTCCACGCGACGGGACCACACCAACAAGGCGGCAAGGTTCGCCATCGTCCCGCTTGGGAAGAAAAGCGCCCCCTCTTTCCCTAAGATATCCGCCGCCTCCTCCTGCAAGCGGTTCACGGTGGGATCCTCGCCAAGAGCGTCATTGCCCACCTTGGCCTCCCGCATCGCATCCCGCATCGCACCCGAAGGGCGCGTCATGGTGTCCGAACGAAGATCGATCCCAGGCTCCATAGAGCCCTCGCACGAGCAAGAGACCAAAGAAGCTTCCCAAACCCCCACCGCGAACCATCACATCCGTTCCTGGACCCGATCCGCGATGTGATCCCCGAACGGGAGAGAGCACGTAAGCCCGGGACTGATCGCGTTGAGGATATGAACGGACCGCTCCCTCGACCGGACCACCAAGTCCATCACCAACTCCCCCTCCCGCGTCACCATCTGGGCTCGGTTCCCTGCGTAGCTTCGAGCCAAATCTCCCGCCTTGACCCCTGGCACCAGCGAGGACGCCTCGCTGGCCAACGCGCGCAACGACAAACTCTTCCGCACCTCGCGAGCGATCAGCGAACGAACCTTCCCGCTCATGACCAACCGATAAAACCCCGGCCACGAGAACGTCGACCACGCATCCCGCATGTCCCCCTCCCAGAACGAGTACGCCTCCCGCCCCAACGCCAACATCGCCCCCGGCCCCACGATCACGCGACCATCCACACGCGGCGAGAAATGAACCCCCAAGAACGGCAACTCCGGATCCGGCGGAGGATACACATGCCCGTTCACCAACCCCCTCCGATTCGTCACCAACTCCCCCTCCCGCGTCACCATCTG
>PWVY01000315.1 GCA_003561665.1 Thermoplasmata archaeon | reverse complement strand
CCCCGGTGTGATCGATGATGGGGGCTGCCCGTGGGGGGTCGGTCACGTTGTGAACATGTCGATGGAGGATCGGCCGGTGCGGGTTTCTGAGCTTCGTGTCCCACAGAACGAGGAATCCTACTGTGAGACGCTGGAATCGCAAGCTCCTCGAGTGACGTGGACGGCGCACAACCCGACCGTCACGCGCGAGTTGGCATTCGTGACGTGGCACGCGGCTGGGCTCGTGGTGTGGGATGTGACCGTCCCGGAAGCCCCCACCGTGGTTGCATCCTACGTACCGGAGCCGTTGGATATGGTGTTCATGGAGGATCCCGCCTTAGGTGGTCACCCGGTCTTGATGTGGAGCTACCCAATCATCAAGGACGGGCTTTTGTACGTCACGGACATCCGCAACGGCCTTTACGTGCTCGAATACACGGGCCCGTACGCGCAGGCGGTCAGCGAAATCAGGTTCCTTGAAGGGAACAGCAACCTCGGTGACGCCGGCGCCTTGGAGGATCTGTCCCCCATCGGCGAGGCGAAGGGCGGTTTCGGGGAGCAAGCAGGGGTCCCCTCTGGGGCCCCAGGCGTGGTTGTGCTGACCGTAGGGGGCGTGGCGTTGGCCCTTACAACGAGGCGTCCGTGACGTCCTCGCGGATCTGGTCGAGAACACGGTTGATGTCCGAGCGTCGAACGGGCTTCTCGATCACGCCATAGGCCCCTTTCGAGATCAACCGTCGGACGCGCGAGTCGCTAGGATCTAACGCCGTGAGCACGATCACGTTCGTCTCTGGGTTCTTGTCCATCAAGACCGTGCCCAGCTCTTGCCCGGGGATGTCCGGGAGCACAAGATCGAGGAAAACGACACCCGGAGGATGGTCCTCGAACGCATCCAGCGCTTCTCGAGCGCTCTCTGCCTCTCGGATGTTCCCGCTTGGAACGGCCAAGCTCTCTAACAGGGCGCGCGTTTTCGAGCGTACGGTGACCGCGTCATCCACGATCAACACATCCAGCCCTTCGATCGGATCCTTCTTCACGTTCGTGGGCGACATGAGTCATCGTTCGAAACGCCGCGTATAAGAACCCTGCTGCGACCTGGGCTTCCTGAGAAACCCCCCGCATCATCATCGCCTTGCAAGGGAAACGCTCACTCACGAGAGCAAAACCCTGTTAGCGGGGCCAAGGCGACGGTTGGGAAGCATCAAACCCTCACCCTCTGTCTGCCTTCTTGACCCAAAAGGCCCCGCGCGGACCGGCGGCCCTCATGGGGAAGGAGAGACTCAAAATGCCCTACAGGACTCCACGTTTCGAGACCCAACACGCCCTGACCCCTCGTTTCCAAGCCCAAGAACCCAGCCAAACGTCGCCTTCTGCGCAACAAGAACCCCTGATCCACCAACCCTTCTTCCAGGAGGAACCCTTCCAAGCCCAACCCCACCTGCAACCCCGGCAAGCCCAACCACAGCTTGGAGCCTCCCAGATTCACCCCGAACAGATTCCAGCCCAACACCCCCAGCAAACTTCGCCCCAGGCTCAACCCCAGATCCAACCCCAAGCCATCCAACCTTCCCACCCCCAACGTCTGCAATCCCTACACCCTGCAAGCCAAAGCCCGCAACAGATGCAACGCCGTTCAGGCATCCAGCAACACCAAAACGTGCCTGGGCAAATCAGCCCCCTACAGCACCCCTCGCTCCAGCCCCCACAAACCGTTTCTCCCTTCCAGATGCAACAACCTCTCGGGATGGCTCAAGCCCGCCAAGAGGGCATCCGCCAACCCGCCGTGGACCTCTTCGACACCGGCGAGAACCTGATCGCCGAGATCGAGATGCCCGGTGCCAAGAAGGACGAGGTCAACCTCACCGTCCTCGGTGATCGCCTCCAACTTCACGCGCCCACGCGCGAGCACGAAGGCGAGGACAGCATCCTACAAAGCGAGCGAGGGCAGGTCACGTATCAACGCGAGGTCATCCTCGGAACACCCATCGACCCCGAAGGCATCGAAGCCACCTTCGAGGATGGGATCCTCGAGGTCCACATGCCCAAGACTGATCCCTCTGGAGGGCCACAAAGGATCAACATTTCCTAGGCGACGCACCCCGCCTAGGCCTCACACAGGCGCGTGGCCCGGCGCGCTGATCACCCCCGCGCCGGGCCTCCTCCCCTCTTTCCACCGCCCTCCTATTTTCGCTCATCCCGAAGAATGTCCCCCTATCGGGATAAACCAAGTTCTGGAGAGACTGCCTTATGGACCTAACACGCGGCATCTTCCTGCTTGTCGGCCTGATCGCGATCATCGCAGGCGCGTTCATGCTCTTCTTCGAAGCAGGCCTTGATCGATGGGTTTCCATGACGATCCTCATCGGTGGTGTGCTCATCTTCGTCGGCCTCGCGGTGGTAGGGTTTGCCACAAGCGCCCCTCGCGATCCACCGCCTGAGACGCGCGAACGGCGACCCCCCAAGGAAGAACGACGACGCTAACCCCCGCAAACAAGATTCGCCCCAAGACACCGCTCGCCTGGAGGGATGGGGTTCCTCCTCGCACGCTTCCAGGATGAGGTTCTCGTAGAACCTCAAACCGCTATCTTCCTCCAGGCTTACTTCTCGTTATCCCCATCAGTGGTGCGTCCCGATGACTGTTGGAGCTTTGGATTTCCGCTTCCATATGGTTTAACATGTGTGGAGCTACGCGGCCTTTTCTAACGCTATTTTCTACATGAAGACGGTACTATGTGGCAAACGATCTTGATCATCGTGCTGATCTTGCTTTTGCTAGGAGCTATCCCGGTCGGACGGCGCAACAGGCGTTACGGGATCGGGCTTGGAGGGTTGATCGGTACCCTGCTGGTCATCTTCCTCATCCTGATCCTCCTTGGGGCAATCTAGAGACGAAAGCCTACTTTCGGCCCTATTCGGGAGGTTCTCGGGGATCAAGGGGCGTTTGAGCGGGCCCATCGATGACATCACCTTGAGGGGAGAACCGGGATCCATGGCAGGGGCAGTCCCAGGTTCGGTCCCCTGCGTTCCAGGTGATTTCGCATCCCATGTGGGTGCATTTAGCGTCGAGAGCGATCAGGGACCCGTCCCTCTCCCTGTAGAGGGCCACCGGGCTTGCGCCCTCGTACACGATGGCTCCTTGCCCAGGTTCCACGTCGGCGGAACGGGGACCGGTCACGCGTCGCACCTGTCTCTTCGCCAACGTGGCGGCTGCCCCGACGTTGTGCGAAGCAAGATCGCCGAGTCCTTCCCGAACAGTGAAGCGCGAGGGGTCAAACGCCGCAAGCCATGCGGGCGGATCCCCTGCGATGGCGTCCGCAAGCATCCGCCCGGCCGCGACGCCGTTTGTCATCCCCCATCCTCCGAACCCGGTCGCAACGTGCACGTTCGTCACTTGAGGCGCAAGGGGGCCAACGAAGGGGACCTTGTCGTACGAGGCGAAGTCCTGTGTGGACCAGCGATGCGTGATCGCTTCGAGCGAGAAATGCTCCCTCACGGTGGCCTCGAGAGCCTCGTACCGCTCTTCCTCGCGACCCGTGCCTGTCCGATGGTGTTCTCCTGCGAACAGGACAAGGTCTTGGTTTTTCCCCGCGTAGGGTCGCACGGAGAAGTAAGGGTCGCTGTCATCGTAGTGCATCCCTTCCGGTTGATCTCCATTGAGGCGGGCCGCAAGGATGTATGATTTCTTCGGGTGCATCCGAGCGAAGTAGAGCCCTTTGTCATGGAAGGGGAAGTGCGTGGCGACGATGACGTTCTCGGCCGTGGTCACGTGCGAACCCGCCGTCACCTTGCAGGGGTCCCCGTCCTCGATGCGTTCCGCTCGTGTTCCTTCGTAGATCAAGCCGCCGTCTTGGTTGATCGAGTCCGCAAGCCCAAGAAGGTACGCGCGAGGGTGGAAGATGGCTTGATCGTGGAACCGTACCGCGCCAGGTACAGGGTACGGCAGGCCTGGGTCTTTGACGAAATCGGCGGGTAAGCCCAGCTTCTGAGCGGTTCGGGCTTCCTCTTGAACCTCGTCAACGCGTTCTGAATCCCGGGCGTACGTGTACGCGGGCAGGCGCTGGAAGTTGCAATCGATGCCGTGCTCGCGGATGCGTTCATCGACGGCGTCGATGGCTGCTTGGTTGGCCTCTGCATAGTACTGGCCGTTCCGAGCGCCACGCGTGTTGAGGAGCGTGTTGTAGATGAGACCGTGTTGGCTTGTCAGCTTCGCGGTGGTGTGCCCGGTGACGCCTTCCGCGATGCGGCGAGCCTCAAGCACGACGACGGAGAGCCCGTAATCGATCAATCGGCGAGCCGCGGTAAGACCAGCGATGCCCGCGCCAACGACGCACACATCCACAGTCACATCCTCCTCGAGCCGAGGATAGCAGGTGGTGGGCGTCTCTTCGATCCAGAGCGATGCGGGAGATGGAAGCTGGGAGGGAGGATCGTCGGAAGCGCTCAGGGTCACGGCAAGGTTCCTCCGCAGCCTTCACACCCGCACGGTGGGAAGAGGTGCCGGAGGCCATGCTTGGGTGCAGACCGTGACCACTTGGTGAACAAAACCCGCGCCAGGCGGCAACCAAGCATACCTCTTGAATACACCCAGTGAAGTGGGCTAGGCATGCCTCGCACATACAAGCTCGCCACGGACGGTGCAAGCCGCGGCAACCCCGGGCCGGCGAGCATCGCATACGCCGTTCACGATGACGATGATAACCTCCTCCACGAACACGCCACCACCATTGGGAAGGCCACCAACAACGAGGCCGAATACCAAGCGCTCATCCACGCCCTTCGTCACCTGGCCAAGAAAACAAGCGGCCGGATTCATCACGTGAGCGATAGCCAACTTCTCGTGCGTCAACTCAAGGGCGAGTACAGGGTCAACGCTCGCCATCTACGGCCCCTTCACGAAGAGGCAAAACGGCTCAAGGCAAGCTTCGATGCGGTCCATCACGAGCATGTTCCCCGCGAGGATCGACGCATCCAGCGCGTTGACGAGCTGGCGAATCGAGCCCTTGACGAAGCTTAAGCCTGGTACCATGTCTCGAAGCCCGAGCGGGCCTTCTTGGATCCGGCCGCTTCCCTGAACGAGGACGCCAACCCTCCACCGGCGAAACCGAGGCCTTCCAAGGCCAACTGCTCCTTCCACACCTCGCGGCAGGAGCATGAGACGCGTTCGAACACGGACGCATCCCCGGTTTTCTTGTGCGCATCGATCGCGCGAAGCACATCCTCATCGCATGCTCCGCAGTTGTGCGCGCCGCGTGCTTGACCGCCTGCGACCACGTCGCTGTGGACTTGCACATCCACGAAGGAGGAGACGCGTTCGAGGACGTCCACGACGCTCCAGAGCCAGGGGGGTGAGTAATCACCGGAGCGGAACAGCTCTTCCACGAGCGTGTTCTTGTGCACGCTGACGGGGTTGAAGCTGATGGCCTCCAAGGCGGGTGTACCCGCGACGCGCTTGGCGGTCTCGACCGCTTCCACGATGGCTTCGTTCTCCGTGAGGAAGGGGGGTTTGACCAGGACGTAGCATTTGAGGTATGCGCCTTCCTCGTCAGCGACGCGCGCGGCCTCATGGTAGTCTTGGATCGTGAACTCGTTGTTGACGCTGTGCTCGAGCACCTCCGGCGTGGAGGCTTCCATGCCGATGCCGAAGGCCAGTTGGCAGTTCGTGGGTAACCGGTTCACGATGTCGGAGAGGCGTTCTTTCGTGACGTGGTGGGCTTGGGCTTCGCTTTGGAAGCGCACGACCTGTTCGGGCACCATGTCGGCGATGCGTTGTTGGGCCTCGATGGGGACTTCGGTGTCGTCGAGGAAGCTCCCGCTCGTGTAGAGTTTGATGACGGAGTGATCGCTGAACTGGGAGAGCGCGGTCTCGAACTGGCGAACGAGGTGATCCGCGGTGATTTTCTTGACGAACGAGTCGTTCACGTACCCGCACATGGAGCATCCTCCTCGGATGGCCCATGTGCATCCGCGGGTTCGCAAAATCACGGTCAACGCTCGATGCGTTTCCCCGTCGATGACTTCCTCTTCGCTCCATACGCGGCTGGGCGCGTTGGGGTTGTCGTCGCGTTGCTTGAGTCTGCGTGCGTCTTGGACGGCTTGGTTGAGTGCTTCAGGCACGGTGCCTCACCTCTGCGCATGATCCGGCTTCTAGTTGAACCATCTCGGGCCCTGGCGCGGTGGCTCGACCGACGGCGCGTAGTTCGTCCTCGTGGTGGATGAGGACTTCGTCCTCGATGCGGATGGCGTCGCTGGCGTCGAGGACGCCTGGGGCGAAGACGTCGCCTTTGGGGTGGAAATCGTCAATCTGGATGTTGAAGGCGTCGGTGGCTTCGAAGAGGCGTTCTCCGCCTTCGAAGGTGAGGGTGAGGGCGCCGCGTTCGGGTTTGAGCATCAAGAGTTGCGTGTCGTTGTGCATGAGTTTTAGGTAGGGGTAGCGTCCGCGGATGGTGGCGTCCTTGGCGAGGGTTTGGCTGGTGCCGGGGCCAAATTGCCAGTCGATGCGGTTGTCCATGTGTTCTTTGAAGAGGTCTTTGTGTGCGGTGGCTTCGAGGCCTTTGGTGGCTTGGTTCACGGCGGTGCGGAGGCGTTCAAGGGCGTCGTTGCTGGTGGGGTGTTCGCCGGGTTTTACGGTGGTTTCGGCTTCCAGGATGGGGGTGAGGATGCGGGCTTCGTCGGGGGGGAGGTGGAGGAGGGCGTGTTCGTAGTCGCCGTTTTTCCATATGTGTTGGAAGGCTTGTTGGATGCGTTGGGTTTCGTGTTGGGTCCAGTCGCCGGTGACGGGCACGTCGTAGTGGGTGGCGGGGTAGGTGAGTTCGAGTTCTTCGGGTACGGCGCCGAGGGGGCTTGTGAGGGTGACGGTGTGTGCGCGGCCGTGGGCGGTGTGTTCGATCTTGGGTCGGATGCGTTGGTGCGTGGGGCTGTTTTGGTAGGGTTTGGTGGCGCTGCAAGGTAGGACGACGAGGGTGTGCGCGCTTTTTGGGGGTTTGTATGCGTCGCGGAGTTTGGTGAACCAGCGGGGGATCTCGGGGCGGTGGTGGGTTTGTTCGCTGAGGACGGGGAGGGGTGTTTCGCGGATGCTGGGGGCGTGTTGTTCGAAGTAGGGTGCGTGGTCGGTGTCGTATCGTTGGAACGTTGCGACGTGTTGGGGGTGGGTTCGGGCGCGGGTTTCGACGAGTTCGCGTAGGTGCCCGTTTTGGATGGCGTGGTGGATGCGTTGGGTTTCGGCGTGTTGGGCGTGTTGGTTGTGTCGGGTGAGGGTGTCTTGGGTGAGGTTTTCGGCGTGTTGGGTTTCGTGGCAGGCGGGGCAGGTGCAGGGGAGGGTTTGGAGGGTGTCGGTGTCGTGGGGGCCTTCGGGGGTGAGGTAGGTGTCGTTGAGGGCGGCGAGGAGGGGGGTGAGGCCGTCGAAGAGGTCGATGCCGGCCATGGTGGCGATGGCGATCTCGTCGGGGCGTCCGATGCCGGGGGTGTAGAGGATGGCGTTGGGGCCTGCGCGTTGGCGGGCGGTGGTGAGGTATTGGGCTAGGTGCCAGGGGTCGTCGGCGATGGTGCGCGCGGTGGGGGTGATGAGGAGGCCGTTGTGGGGGGTGATGTTGTCGAGGTTGTGTTTGATCTGGACGCTGGTGTTTGGGGGTGTGGG
>PWVY01000254.1 GCA_003561665.1 Thermoplasmata archaeon | reverse complement strand
GAAACGTTCGACGCCGAGATGGTGGACGAACTGCTCGAGGAAGATGCGCTCACGGCGGCTATGGAGGAACTCGCCGATTTGGCGCCTTCTGCCTCGCATGTGCTCATTGATGAGCGAGACACGTTCATGGCAACGCGCATCCTCGAAGCAAGCGACCAAGCCCCGATCCAAAAGCCCGCAGGGGATCCCACGAACCACGGGCCTGAACGTGAGGAGCAAGCGGGCCAGTCTTCGATTTCTAATGACGACGAAGAGGCCCAGGAAAACCTTGAGGATACGGATGCTGAGGCCTCGACGCCATCGCAAGAGGGGGGTGTTGTTGCGGTCTTGGGGGCGGGCCATCTTGCGGGCGTTCAAGATCGGATCGAGAAGGGTGAGCGGGTCGATACGGACGCGTTGGAGGAGGATGAGAGCAGCGGGTTCCCCTGGGGGAAAACGCTCGCCTGGGGGTTGGCTGTTGCAGTCGTGGGATTGTTCGCGTTCCTCACGTACCAAGGGTTGCAAACGGGGGACTTTAGCGGCTTGTTACGAGGCGGGTTGTTGTACCTTCTTTTCTCGGGCACGCTTGCCGCGATTGGTTGTCTCATCGCGGGAGGTCATCCGCTTGCTATCGGGACAGCGTTCATGGCTTCGCCCTTGACGAGTTTGCATCCGGCCGTAGCCGCTGGATGGTTCGCTGGCGCGATCGAGGCGTGGAAGCGAGAGCCTCGGGTAGGTGACATCGAAGGGCTTTCCGAGATCTATTCGTTCCGGGATATGCGCGAGAACAACCTGGTGCGCGTGATCTTAGTGGCTGCCTTGACGAATGTGGGGTCGATTTTGGGTAGTTGGGCTGGCTTCGCTGCGTTGTTCGATGCGGCGGGCTTCTTCGGGGTCTTGTTGGGGGTGCTAGCGGGGTGAGGATGGGTGAGGCGTTCCGTTTCTCAGGGAAGGAGATCGTTCATCTTGTGTTCGCGACGGTCGTGTTGGCGTCTGCGTTCGCGTTCGCTTTGAGCGGATCGTTCTTCATCGACTTGGGGTTACATGTGGGGCACGATCCGGGCATCAAGTGGGATGTGTTCTTGTGGCCGGCGCTTCCGATAAGTTTGGCCATCGTGTTCGGTGCCTTCGTGTTGCATGAGTTGGCGCACAAGTTCAGCGCCCAGTTTTACGGGTTGTGGGCGGAGTTTCGGGCGTCGTTTGGGGGGTTGTTGTTGGCGTTGGGCGTGAGTGCGGGGTTGGGGGTGGTTGTGGCGCCGCCGGGTGCGGTCGTGATTCGGGGTCCTGCGAGTGATCGGGAGGCGGGTGTGATCTCGGTGTGGGGGCCGGTGGTGAACATCGTGCTTGCTGGGGTTTGTTTGCCGTTGTGGTTGTTGACGGATCAGTCGCAGGTGGCGCGGACGGGGTTGCCGTTGGCGGAGAATTTCTTCCAGTTGGTGTTGTTCATCAACGTGGTGTTGGCGGCGTTCAACATGATCCCGGTGAAGCCGTTGGATGGGTCGAAGATCGTTCGTTGGAGCGTGGTCGCGTTCGTGTTGACGTGGGTGCCCATCGTGGCGTTGTTCTACTTGTTGTTGCAGGGGGGGTCGTTCTAGCCGTGGTGGGCGTTATTCGATGGGTTCGACGGTGCTTTTTAGGTTGAAGGTCACGTCGGCGTCGTCGCCGGTGGTTTCTCCGGTTTCGGCGTCGCCGGTCCAGATGTCGTCGAAGGCGGTGAACATCATGCTGATGGCGTTGTTGTCTCCGTTGACGTGGATGGGTTCGCCTTCGGGTTCTTCGTGCCAGAAGGCGATGAGGATGTTGTCTTCCCAGATTCCTGCGCCTGCGCCTTCTTCGCTGAACCCGGTGGCTTGATCGCTGACGTCGATGCGGTGTTCGAGGTCGATGGTGTTCTCGCCTTGCTCGATTTCGAACGGGCCTAGGAGATGTTCTTCCCCTTGGAGGAAGATTTGGAGGACGAGGTCGGCGCCTCCGTTGGGGAGGGTTGTTTGGTCTTGGTGGAGGGTGACTTGGTCGAGGTGGAGGGTGAGGACGAGGTTGCCTAGGGGTGCGGCGTCGCTTTGGTCGTCGATGCCGTCCCCGTCGGTGTCGAGAAGTTGGGGGTCGGTGCCGAGTTGTTTTTCGAGGCCGTCGTGGAGGCCGTTGCCGCTTGTGTCGGGGTAGGCGGGGTTGCTGTAGGACCAGTAGGGTTCTTGGCCGAGCACGTGCACGGTCCATCCTTGGATCTCTTCACCGTCGGTGAGCCCGTTCCCGATGTTGTCGCCATCCGAGGTGAAGGCGTCCGTGGGGTCGAGGTATTCGTGGATGTCTCTGAACTCAAGGGGTTGTTCTCCTAGGAAGCAGCCAGGCTCGTCGGGGTGTTCGATGATGTTTGCTTCGCGGAAGGATTCGTAGCGTTCGCTTCCTTCTTCGACGCATTGGTTGGGGCCATCGAGGAGCCCGTCTTTGTCTGTGTCGAGCATGCGGGGGTCGGTGCCGAGGTGGAATTCTTGGAAATCGGTGAGGCCGTTGCCGCTGGTGTCTGCTTTGTTGGGGTCGCTTGTGACGTGGTATTGGAGCGTGGTCCCGTTGGGGTAGGTGACTTCGATCATCCAGCCTTGGGTTTGGGTTTCGCGGTCGAGGCCGCCTTGGGCGGGTTCGTCCACGCAGCCGGCTAGCGCGGCGGTGAGGATGAGGGTCGTGACAAGCCAGGTGCGCATCTAGTAATCGACCTCGAACCAGGGGGCGGGGGGGTCTTCATTGTACACGGTAGGGTCCATGGGTACGTTCCTGTTCGCGAGGGCTTCTTCGTTGTGGAACGTTGCGGTCACGTTGTACCATCCTTCCTGCGGGTCGCCGTCCCCGTTGGGGTCTAACTCTTGCCATGGGATGATAAGGTAACTGGCGGCGCGGTCTTGGACGTGCACTTCCTTGTAGAAGACGTGGCGTCCTTCCGTCATGGGGCAGGAAGGATTCCCGGTGAGGCTTGCGAGGATGTCCTCGAGGTCCGTTTCGCTGCATTGCTCGAAGGTGATGTCGACGTCCAGTCGTCCTGTGGTGATGACGCCGCTTGTTAGGGGTTGTGCTTGGGCTCTGCTCAGTGCGAACTCGATGCGGGTTTGCTCGTTTTCTTCGTCGTTGAAGGCGCGAACGTACACCCAGTTGACGATCTTGTCGATGCTCACGCGGGTTTCCGCGGTTTGATCCATGTATTCCACATGGATCTCGTAGGGTGCGTTTTGATCGACGAACAATCGGTAGGGGACATCGGTTTGGCCTTCGCACCCGTCCATGGGGACGTTTGCAAGGGGACCAGCGTAGACGTGGATCCCGTCTCGTATGATGGTCACGTCGGCTTCCCCGCTGCAGGAGGAGAGGAGCCCTTTCTCTGTTTGAACGGCGAGCGTCATCGCATCCCCCTGGTTGGGTGCGTTGGCGACGACGTCGAGTTCTCCGTTCCCGGTGAGGGTGGAGGCTACAGGAGGAAGGAGAACGATGACAGCGATGAGAACGAGGACTTTGAAGCGATGGTTTTCCCAGGCAGACGTCATCCACGCCATCGCTTCCATGTGCGTCCACCTTGGCCCTAAGGGTTTCCCTGGAGCGTAGACCTAAGCGTCGCGGTTCTCCCGCTGGTCTCGCATCCGGTCCGTAAGTTCATCCTCTTGCCGGTCTTGTTGCTCCTCAGAGGCCTTCTGGAGCGCCTGCTTCTTCTTTAGTAGCTCTTCGCGGCGAGCCTTTCGTTCGTCAAGTTTCTTCTGTTCTGCTTTCTTTTGCTTTGCTTCTTCCTTGCGTTGGCTAAGGAGCGCCTTGCGACGGGTGTTGACGTTCCGTCGCCGGTCGCTTGCTTTTTTCCGCTCTTCTTTGTAGGCTTCTTTCCACTCCTTCTTGCGGTCTTTGTGCACCTTCTTGAGCCGTTCCTTCATCTGGTCGGCTTTCTCCGGTGCGGCTATTTTGAGGGCTTCGTACCGAGCAGCCTTCTCAGGTGGTAATCCTGGGAACGAGGGGGCGCCCTTCCGTAAACGGTTCTCGCGCGTTTTCTCGATACCGCGCTTGGTCAGGACCGCAACCCCCATCAGCAACAGGGTCAGATGGGGGATGACCCACCCGGGGAGGAACCACCCGGAAACGGGCGTGGGGATGCCCTGTGAGGCGACCATGCCTCCGTCCACAATCTCAGCTTCGATGGTTACGATGTCTGAGCTTGGGTTTACCCTGAACCAGGGTTCCTGTGGCGCCTTCACGAAGAAATGGACCACCGTCGATTCTTTGGGGCCAAGCTGGATGCTGGAGGGGGGCGTAACGACCCATCCGTCCGGGGCGCGGGCCGAGAAGGCCACCATGTTCGGGTAGTAATCCTCGTTCTGAACAAGCATGGGGACTTGTCGCTGCTCGTCAGGTGAGAACCGGTCCGGCGTGCTTTGACTAAGAAGCGTCAAGCGGGGGTTCGGTTGGGCGACGGCAAGAATCGTCGCGTTCGTGGTCGTGCCCCCATCCCCACCACGCGGTACGTACGTTGCTTGCACATCGATCTCGACGATCGGATCTTGGATCATCGCCGTCGTCTCGACACGGACCGGGATTGTGTGGGTGTCGCCGGGTCGCGAAGGGATCGAGGAGAATGGCACGCTCACGTGCCATCCGTCGGCTGAATCCCCATGCACTTCTGTGGAGATGTGGATACGATGAGGCACGGGGGCTAGGGCTTCATCCTGGAAGGATAGGCTCACGTCGTGCAACGTGATGTTGACTCGATCTTGTTGCATGTATTCGACGTACACGGAGCCCTGATCGACCTCCATCACGACCCCGAAGAAGGAGCCTTCATCCTCAAGGGCTTGCGCTGCGGCTGAGGGTGAAAGGAGGGTGAAAAGAGAAAAGAGGATGAGTGGGAGCAAGACCAACGGGATGATCCGGGCCTTGCTCCTTCGCACAGATGGCACCTCAGGCTAGTCCCGGCGCACGACGCTGCCTAACCCAATCGCACCGACCATGGCCAGCGCGGCAAGAGCGGCGCCTGGACCCGGCACATAGAAACCTCGGGCTTCCGTCAGCGTTGAAACCGTGGAGGTCGTGCCGGTGATCGACGTGTCGGGCGCGTACGAGCTTTCCACGTGAAGCTGGATGGCGGCAATCGTGTTCACATACCCGTTGTGGAAGGGTGTGTAAACCTCGAAGTTCACCGTATCGCGGGTGCGCTCGCCGCCGGTGGCTTCACTTTGAAGCACCAGGGGTTCAGGGGGGACGGCTTGGAAGCCCTCCGGCATACCGTTCTCACCGAGTCGGAAGTCGAATCGGGTTTCACCGTTGCTGAAGTTGTCGACCGTGATCGGGAACCGGACCGTATCTTGTGGACCGCCTTGCCCGATCGTGGAGTCCAGACGGACGTTGTAGAGGTTGAAGTACCCCGGCGTCACCGTGATTTGCGTGGGAGCAACCTCCATGCCTTGGTTCCCAAACGTGGCTGTACCATCGATGGTTACGCTTGTGGCTTGGAACGCGGGCGCGCGTTGCGTCAAGGCGACGTTCACAGTGAATGAGTGGGTGTTTCCATCCTGGTTGTATTGGTCAGAAATCGACGAGGGAGACAGCGTGATATCCGCCCAGGCAGGGGCATCCGCGTCGAGCGTAATCGTGTAGAAGCTCGCTGGCTCCCCTGCTTGGATCGTGCCCCCGATGCCGGGGAAGATCACGTCAATCTCGCAGTTATAAGTGCCAGGAGGCCCGAGAGGTCGAATCTCGCCACTCATCTGGTTGCAATCAATATTCGCTTGCGCTTCTTGCGCGCTCGCGGCGCCAGCTACGGCGAAAAGGCCGAAAGCAACGGCCAGCGTCGTGAGCGCGATCATCCGGGTTCTTGCCATCATGTGCGGATTCCTCCGTTGACGGACGCCGCATGCCCTTCAAGGCCGTTGCGGTTAGGCACGGGGGCCTTGTCAGCGTTGCGGCTTAGTCGAACGTAGCCCAGCAGTCCCAGGGTGTGCTTATAACGTTTTTGGGTATAACGTTTGATTCGACCCGAGTCCTGCGGGGGAAGGCAAAGCCAAGGGGGCCAACTTGAGTGTTTGTTCAAAGCCCCTCCTCGGTAAGCTTTTAAGGCCCGGTCGTGGTCGACGGCCGATGGCCCCTGACTGGCTGCCCTCTTTTAGCCTGCGCTCCTCCAACGATGAGGACGAGGCCACGGAGGGCATCGGAGAACGGATTCGCCATACCCTCCAAAGCCATGCGTGGGCCGCAGGAGTAGCCGTCCTCCTTGTTTGGCTGTTCACCACGCCCCTTATCTTCGCCCTCTTTGGTCTTATCCTTGACAACTTCGTGCTCGCGTTGATCCTCGCACCCCTCCTTGCCGGGGTCGCCGCATTCGGCATCGCGTCTTGGAGAGGATGGCTTGCGCCGATCGACGAGTCCCGCCGCGCAGGGCCTTTGTGGGCTCGGCTGCTTCTGCCTATCCCGTTGTTCTTGATTGTTCTCCTGTTGGCCTTCTTCGGGCTTGGATCCGTCATGACGGGGTTCACGTTCCTGGCGCTTTCATCCTTCGTCATCGCGCTTTTCCTCACGGCCGCCGCGATCTGGGGGCTTGGTCTCTGGCATGATTTGCCGGCCCGTGTTTCGAAGGCACCGTTGTGGGTGCGCCTGCTCCTACCGGTTCCTTTCCTCCTCATTCTGACGCTGCTTAGCTTCTCGTTGTTGGGTGGATGGATTCAAGACTTCCGTTTACTGTTGCTTGCAAGCCTTGGGGTGGCCGCCCTCGTGACGGGCTTCTTGATCGCCCTGACGGGGCTTTGGGCCGATACGTTGGCCCGAGCGAAAGGCTCGGCCCCGGAAGAACGGCTTGCCGTGTTGTTCATCATCGGCGCTTTATCCGGGCTTGGAGCGTTCTTGGCGACATTGGTGGCCCTTGAACAGGTGGCCTTCGCGCTCGCTGCCGTCCTACCGGCCTTCATCGTTGGCCTCGGTCTCGCGGGTTGGGTTTCGTCTTGGTGGAAGGATGCGTACGACGTAGTGAGGAACTGGCATTTCGGTCTCCGTGTAGGCGCGTTCGGGCTCGTTGCGTTCGTGTTGACGGTGTACTTCGCGTTGCTTGTGGGACCGTTCTTGCCCACCGCGTTGGCGGGGTATGCCGTCGCGGTGGTCTTGGCGTTGTTGCTCGCGATGCCTGCGGCCTCGTGGGTGGCAACATGGCGGGATGCGTGGGCGGCCTTCGTGAGCATGGGGGAGGATCGGCGGTTGTTGGCGACATTACCTATTCTCCCGTTGAGCGTCGTGGTCTTGTTCGTTTTGTTGGCGGTGCCGACGGATAGTTTCGCGTTGGCGTATGTTCTTAGCATCCCGTTGGGCGTCGTGTTGTTCTTGCTGGCGGGCATCCCGTTCGGCGTGACGGGGGATATCCCGGGGTTGGTGCGCAAGCAGCGGTTGCCGGTTCGTTTCGCTATCTTCGGGGCCGTGTTCTTGTTGGCGTCGGCGTACGCGTATTATGGTTTCGCGTTGTTCGTGAACCTGGTGGAGGTGGCGCTCGTTGTGGGGGTCTTGTTCGGTAGCGTCGTCGTGGGGGGTCTTGTTGCGTGGTTGAACTTGCATGTGGGGTTGGGGGAGGAGTTCGAGTCGTATGGGAGCTTGGCGGAGGCGGCCGTGTTGGGTGTGGCGTTCGTGGCCGCGTTGGCGGTTTCGTTCTTGTTGGTGGCGTTGTCGTTGGGGGATTTCCGGTTGGCGTTCTTGGCGAGCGTGGTCGCGGCTGGGGGCCTG
>PWVY01000058.1 GCA_003561665.1 Thermoplasmata archaeon | reverse complement strand
TCGAGTTTCGTGATGATCCCGTACCCGTGACTGGGTTCCTGGTGAATCGCTTGAAGGGTGAGGCCTTGCATCAGCCCCCGTGAGATCACGGTTCGGACCGGCTCCATGTCATCGGAACTGTACAACCCTCCCATTATAACGTTTCTGCCGTAACACGTGGTGAAGACGTAGACATGTAGACTCAATGGTACGTGCTGCGTACCATCATTGTATAGAATTGTTCATCAATAGTATAGATTCTATACTAGGGTAGTATAGATACTGGACTATTCAATGACCTATTCTGTACAACAATAGGTCGAGATCTGTACCATCATAGGTCTGGAAATGAACTCTTTGGTAGCTTCTATAAAAAGTAATAGTACGAAATCCAGACTATTGATGGTACGAGATTGAGCCTACAAGGTCAAATAGGGGAATCTTTAAGACAAGCTCTCGCTGTTCCTGCCAACCCATCCCATGGGTGTCCAAGACACCATTGGGGTGAGAGGGGTGAGGAATTTGAGTCAAAAAGCAAACGAAACCGCCGTTCCGCAAGACGAGCAGAAGGAGATCAAAGTCAAGATACCCGTTGAATACCACGTTAAACTCCATACTTTGAAGGTTTTGAAGGGTCAGGAGATCTCTTCGACCGTGGAATCTGCCTTGACGAGATACTTCAATATCCTTGCGGAGAACCCAGAGGGAAAGAAGCTAGAGAGGCTATCTGATCTCACGGTTGAATCCCTCTTGTGACGCCAACTAGGGGTGATATGTGTTGACATATCACTCCCTTCCATCTACTTTTGTATAGTTTGCAAGTAGTATAGAATCTATACTATCCACTGCTCAGATTGTCCAAATAAGGACATCAATGGTACGAAAATCGAACTATGATAGTATAGAATCTATACTACTTAGAGCCAGAATAGTCCAGTATCTATACTACTAAAAGCTTAAAACGCCTCTAAGATGGTTTTTTGATAGTTATAGATAGTCCAGTTTCTATACTACCACATGGGCTATCCGTTTAAATAGCCTCAAAAGGTCGCCCTCGCCATGTGCCCTGAGGCCAAAATCACGGTCCCACGCGACAAGCGCGCATGGGTGATCAAACAACTCACCGGCGCCGGGCTCACCGTCCTCGACACCGGCGAGCGCATCACCACGGACGAAGGCGTCGACCACGAAGCCGTCCTCCACATCGCCACATACCAAGACGTCGAGCACGAAGCTTCTAACCACAGACGCCTCTTGCGCCCTTGATGGCCACACCCGTCAAGATCGCCCCATCCCTCCTGTCCGCCGACTTCGCACGCCTCGGAGAAGACGCAACGGATGTCCTCGACGCAGGCGCCGACTGGCTCCACATCGACGCCATGGACGGCCGCTTCGTCCCCAACCTCACCTTCGGCGCCCCCATCGTCGCTAGCCTCAACGAGATCACCGACGCCACGCTCGACTGCCACCTGATGGTCAAACGACCCAACGAGCGCATCAACGCCTTCATCGACGCAGGCGCCGACATCATCACGGTTCACGCAGAAGCCGCCACCCACCTCCACCGAACCCTCACGGCCATCCAAGACGCAGGAGTGCAAGCCGGCGTCGCCCTGAACCCACACACCCCCCTCTCCACCATCGAACACATCCTCCCCCAACTCGACCTCCTGCTCGTGATGACCGTCAACCCCGGCTTCTCCGGCCAAGCCTTCATCGAAACCATGCTCCCCAAGATCCAAGCCGCCCGCGAGATGATCGACCACGCCGACGCCTCCATCGAACTCGAAGTCGACGGAGGCGTAGGACCCAAGACCGCCCCCAACGTTAGGAAGGCAGGAGCAACCGCCCTCGTCGCAGGATCCGCCATCTTCAACGCTGACGAACCCTACCACGAGCGCATCCCCCGCCTCCGCGGCACCGCCTGACCGATGCTAGAAGCCCAAACCGTCATCGCTATCGCTCTAGCCCTCGCCACGGGGCTTTTACCCGCCCTTCTCCTCCAACGCTGGACCCTCTGGCACGGGCTAGCCGCAAGCGCCATCCTCTACCCCGCCATCAACAACCTCCTCGGCTTCATACAAATCGCGCCCCTGATCCTCGAACCCACCGTTCTACCTCCCCTCACCCCCGAACAGCTCGCACGCATCCCCTGGCGGATCACCCGGAACCTCCTCACCGTTCCCACCCTCGGCCTGACCCTTCTTGCACTCCTGGGAGCCGGCACGCTCGTAAGAAAGCACCTACGGGCTCTTTACCCCAGCCACGACGCCTTCAAACAAGACCTCACCATCGGCTGGGCCCTCGTCCCCATCATCCTCATCACAGAAGCCATCGCGCTCATCCTCCTCGCCGGACCCGCAGCCTTCATTCAAACCGGGGACGAATCCGCACGCTTCGCCCACGCCACATGGCAACACGTCCTCATGCTCACCCTCGTCCCCGCCCTCGTCGAAGAAGCCTACTACCGAGGCCTCCTCCAAGGCGTCCTCGAAAACCTCCTCCCCCACCGCATCGCCCTCCACGGCGCCATCCTCCTTCAAGCAACCATCTTCGGCCTAAGCCACGGCGGGTACGGAACCCTCTCCCACATCCTTGGACCCCTCCTCTTCGGGCTCGCCATGGGGTACCTTCGAACCTACAGCGGGATCGGAGCATGCATCGTCCTCCACGCAGCCGTGAACCTGCTCTACTTCAGCCTCGACCCTGGTGCCGGATCGCCAGAACTGCTCATCGCAGCAGCGCTCACAGGCATCACGGGCCTCATCGCTCTTCTCGTCATGCGGAACACGCTCTTCGCGCGCCTGCAAGCCGGCCCACGCCGCATCCACGCCTAAAAATGAGGAAGAGCGCGAAGCGAGCTGAAAACCTCCGCTTCCACGGCTTAAAGGTGCTTGTTCACGTTCTCGACGATATCTTCCTTCGGGAGCGCGCCCACCATCTGTTCAACGACCTCCCCATCCTCGAACAACAAGAGGGTAGGGATGCTCATGATGCCGAACTTGCGGGGCGTTTGCGGGTTCTCGTCCGTGTTCAACTTACCGATGGTCAACTGTCCGCTAAGCTCGCTCGCCAACTCCTCGAGGATCGGTTCCACCCGCTTGCAAGGACCACACCACGGGGCCCAGAAATCCACAAGCGCCAGCTCATGCTCCTCGATGAAGGAACCAAACGCGTCATCATCAAGGTGAACGGGGCTGCCGTTCGTGTCCGCATTGGAAGCCATATGGCTCCCTGTTACCCGGTTCAGCCCTTAGAGTTTTCCTCTCACCGATACGCCCCTCCACGCCCCATGTCCCTCACGCCCCGTGACGAACAGCCCCTTAAGGAGGTCCCCACCAACCGGATTCTCCCCTGGAGGACAACCGATGCGAAAAGCCACCCTGATCGTCGCCATCGCCATCATCATCGGCCTCGCCGTGCCCGCCACGATGGCCCACACCGAGGAACGAGAAGACGCCTGCAGCGAACAGCACGGCAACCATTGCACTCCCGAAGGGAACCACCACGCTTGCACAGGCGTCCGCGACTGGCACCAAAGCAGCGAATCCGACACCCGATCCATCTCGATCGAGAACACGCTCCACGAGGTCGAAGCCTACATCAAAACAGACTGGAACTTCGACCAGATCGGGGAAGAACTCCCCCTTGTAACCCCCGGCATCATCTACATCGAAACGAACGGGTTCTCAGGGCTTCAGAAAAGCGACTGGCAATGCAAAAGCCACACGCACGACGAAGGCCCCAGTGAATGGATCCCCCACCCCGACCAAGTCCTCCTCTGATCGCTCCACGGCCGCATCACCCTCCAACCCCCTCGCCGTGAACGATCCTCCAACCACGGACCACCCGGTCCGACGTTTTGACAACAATTAAGGGGATAAGCCGGGGTGGCGCACCGGTGCTCGACGACAAAGACCGGCGCATCCTCGAAGCGCTCCGCGCAGATGCCAAAGCGACGACGAAAGCGATCGCGGAACGCACGGGCATCCCCCGAACCACGGTCCACGACCGCATCACCAAGATGGAAGACCGCGGCGTCATCCGATCCTACACCGTCATCCCCGACTACGAAGCCCTCAACGAATCCACCACCGCCTTCGTTTTCCTCTCCTACGACAGCCGCGACGCCATCCCCCAAGAAGACGTCGCCCAAGCCGTCGCCAACCTCGAACACGTCTACGAAGTCCACATGATCAGCGGCGACTGGGACATGCTCCTCAAAGTCCGAGGCAAAAGCGTCGAAGACATCGGGGACCTCGTCATCCAACGCCTCAGACGGTTAAGCGGTGTCGGCAAAACCCTCACCTGCACCGTGTTCAAAACCTGGAAAGAAACCATCTAAACCGGGGGACCCGTCCCCAACCGAACCCATTAAGCGCTCAACGGCAGGTCCCCCGCCATGCTTCACGGGGCCCTGGTTGACGTCCTCATCGAACAAGCGACCAAAGGAGGCGCCTACCGGGCTGCCACGATCCTCACCGTCCTCCTCACCGGCATCCTCCTCGCCTACCTTGAGATCCGCTTCACCCGTTACCTCGCCGAACGAACCGCCCGCAGCCGCTTCCGGTGGGACGGCGTCCTCGTCGGCACCACCGCGCGACCCCTGGGCGTGCTGATCATCGCGCTTAGCGTCACGCTTGCCCTCCGCCTTGTGCCCGACCTTTCCCTGGGCGCCCTCACCGTGGACGCGCTCGAGACCGCCCTCTTCATCCTCCTGGGCACATGGTTCCTGGCCGTCGTCATCCGCGAGATCGTGCACGTCTACGGGAAACCCTACGTCGAGAACACGGACACGGATTTCGACAACCGCCTCCTAGACCTCCTCGACCTCACAGCCACCGTCTTCATCGGCATCATCGGGCTCCTGTTAGCCCTCAACGCGCTCGGCATCGCCATCACGCCCTTCCTCGCCAGCATGGGCATCGTCGGCCTCGCCCTTGCCCTCGCCGCCCGGACCACGCTTGGCAACTTCTTCGCCGGCATCGTGCTCACCCTCGACCGCACCATCCAACCCGGCCACCGCCTCCAAATCGACGACACCATCGGCGAAGTCGTCGACATCGGCCGCTACAAAACCATCCTCCGCACCCGCGACAACCTCCTCGTCGGCGTCCCCAACGACACCCTCATGAGCAGCCAACTCACCAACTTCGACCTCCCCAACGCGCTCCGCCGCATCGAACTCACCCTCGGCGTCGCCTACGGAACCGACTTGGAGGAAGCCTCCAGCATCATCGAAGACATCACCCAAAGCGTCCCCAAAGTCATCGACGACCCCGCGCCGGAAGTCAACGTCACCCGCCTTGACGACTCCAGCATCCACCTCCAAACCCTCGTCTGGCAAAAAGACCCCCGCGGCGCCCGACGCACCCGCGACCGCATCTACCGCGAAACCCTCCAACGCTTCCACGAAGCAGGCATCGAGATCCCATACCCCCAGCTCGATGTCTCCATCGAGGACCAAAAAAGCGCTCCCCCCACCAAGGCGATGCTTGGAGACGATGGGATTCCCCCATGACCGAACCCGCCCTCTGAAGATGTTCGGGTTCACGCTCATCCGGGTGGCAACCCAAGAAACGATGGGTGAAAATGAATGGCTTCCGATGAACCAACCCGTGTCGACGAGCGAGCCGACCGGATCATCGAGAGCCGAGGACGCAAATACACGTACGCTGGGGCAGCCACCGCCGTGGCCCTCGGTGCCGTCCTGGCAGCCGGCATCGCAGGCGCCGCGGGCATCGGCATCGCCCTCACCCTAGCCGAAGCGACCTTGTTCGTGCTAGGGGCAAGCGTGATCGTGCTCTCCCTCGGCCTCCTCGGGACCCTCTTCTCGATGCGGAAAACCTTGAACACCGTCCGAGAACAACAAGCGAACGTCGAAGCGCTGCAAGCCTCCCGCGCCCGATCCGTCGCGCAGGAGCAACGACGCACCGATCGCACGCAGGACCAAGAGATCGCGGACCTGCGAGCAAGCACCGCCAGCGGTCAAGAAGGCCTCCCCGATGCAACACCGTTCGGCAACATCCACCACGTACGACGCGTCGAAGGCATCGACGAAGCGAAGGTGCACCGCTTGAAAGCCCTCAACATCGTGGACACCGAGCAACTCTGGAAGGCCCAACCAGGCCCCCTAGCAGACGAACTCGACGTACCCACGACGACGGTCAAACGCTGGCAAAACATGGCCGAACTGATGGCGCTCGAACCCGTCGAGCCCCCCCACGCCGAGCTCCTCGTGAGCGCAGGGATCACATCCATCGACGAGCTGGCCCTGATGGAACCCGAAACGGTCGCACAACGGATCCAAGAGGCAAACATCGACCGCAAGGTCCACATCCAAGGCCACCCCGTCAGCACGAAACATACGGACCCCTGGGTCTACGCAGCCCAGAAACACGACCCCTCGACCACGAGGACACGATAGACCCCACCCACGGTCGGGCCACTAGCCAGGGAACCCCCTGGCCTCCCCCATCTCTCTACAACCCCCCCCGACGCAGGCCATCGAGATCCACTACCCCCAACTCGACATCCACCTCGACGGCAAAAAGGAACCCCAAGCCGCCCCCACCGTAACCCCAGACAATCCCCCATCGAGAACGACCCCGTCCCCTGATGCCGCGGGTCGGCACGAACACAACGCCCGAACCGAGGGTAACCCACCGACCCGAGATCACAGGCCCCATTCTTCAAGAACCCCAGCGAGGCCCTAAACGTGGATGCACGTTGTCGTGCCCGGGATACAAAACGGGAAAAAGTTCGCCAAGAACTCGCGCAACTCATCCACCGCATCCTCCACGAGACCAACCACCTCGCTCACGGCTCCCGCGGGCCCCGTCACGTGATGCACATCCGCATCATACGTCTCGAACTCATCCTCCTCTTCATCGATCACGACCTTACAATCCGCCACCTGCAAACCCTCCAAACCGTTCTCCTCCTCCCACACCTGCGCATCCCCCGCCTCATCCTCGTACACATAATACTCATCCACCCCAACCGCATCCACCGTCACCGCATCACAAAACGGCACCTCACCCAGATGACTTGCCCCAGAACCCGGAACGAACCCCACAACGATCAACAACGCCAAACAGACAGCTCGAAACCCATGCATCCGCATGCCGCAAAAGCACGACAAACCGCCAAAAACGTTCCCTCAACCCACCCACACAACCAACCCTACCCCCGATACGCTTTTCACGCACACTCCCCAGTAAGAACCGTGCCAACGCCGGGACCCACCGACCTGCTCCCCCACGCACGCACCCTCCACCACCAAGGCCACCGCATCGCCCTCCTCGACAGCCCCCCCAACACGCCCGCCGCCCGATACTCCCACCTCTGCCTCCTCGACGAACCCCACCTCAACGAACCCCCACCCCCCCACGGCGAACACCTCTGCCTTGCAACCTTCGACCACGGCCTCACCCAACACAACATCCCCTCCCAACACGAACCCGCCCTCGGCTTCACCCTCGCAACCTACCCCATTCAAGCCCGCACCACCCTCGACCACCACACCGGCACCCTCCACCACACCGACACCAACCTCCTCCAAGAACACACGATCCCCCCCGGCGACCCCCCAAACGCCACCGGGCTCGAACTCACCCACACCCCCCACGAATTCACCCAGATGGTCCAACGCGCCAAAGACTACATCCAACAAGGCCACACCTACCAAGTCAACCTCAGCCTCCGAGCAACCACGCACCTCACC
>PWVY01000038.1 GCA_003561665.1 Thermoplasmata archaeon | reverse complement strand
TTTCGTGTCGATGCCGTGGCTGCCGATCTCGCGTCGGAAGCAGGAGGAGAGGCCGGCGAGTCGGATGGGGAGGGTGTCTTCGTCGATGATCTCGTCCATGTACATGGCGCCAAGCGGGTGTTCGCTGGTGGCGATGAGGTAGGCGTCGTGGTCTTTGATCTTGTACATGACGTCCTCGAAGTCGGAGAGGTCGGTGACGCCTTCGTAGGGTTCCCGGCGCATCATGAGGGGGGTTTGGATCGGGGTGTAGCCTTGCTCGGTGAGGTGGTCGAGCGCGAAGCGTTTGAGGGCTTCGTTGAGGCGTAGGAGGTCGCCTTTGAGGTACACGAACCCGGCGCCGCTGGTTTTCGAGGCGCGGTCGAAGTCGGCGAGGCCTTGTTGCTCGATGAGGTCCCCGTGAGGGAGCAGGTCGTGTTGGGGGGGTTTCGGGTTGCCCCAGGTGTGTACGGTTTCGTTGTCGGTGTCGTCTTCCCCGTAGGGGACGGTTTCGTGGAGGAGGTTGGGTAGGCGCATGAGGCCTTCATCGCGGGTGGTTTTTGCTTCGTCGACGCGTTGTTCGAGGGTTTCGATGCGTTGGCTGACCTCAGCGGCGCGTTGTTGTTCGGTTTTCGCGTCGTTGCCTTCGCGTTTGAGCTCGCCGATGCGTTCGCCGAGTTGGTTGCGTTCGTGGCGTAGGTTTTCGAGTTCTTGGAGGCCATCGCGCCAGGTTTCGTCAGCGTTTTTGACGGTGTTGAGCCGTGTGATCAGTTCGGGATCCTTGCGCCGTTGGAGGTTCTCTTTGACCTCGTCGTAGGCTTCGCGGATCCGTCGGATGTCGAGCATCGGGTCGCGGAAGGGGGCTGGGGGTTAAGGGTTTGCGGGAGCGGGTGGGGTCGTCGTTTAGGGTTCGGGGGTGGTGTAGGGTTCAAGGTGGGGTTCGAGTTGGGCGTGTTGGTCGTGGGTGAGCGCGATTTGGTGGGTTTCGGTGGGGGTTTGGAGGGTGAGGTCGATGTCTCCGAAGAGGGGTTGTTGGGTGTGGGCGTGTTCGAGTTGGGGGAGGTGGATGCGGGTGGTGGCTTGTTCGGTTGCGTCTTGGGGGGTGAGTTCGTTGAGGCGTTGTTGGGTGGCGTGGTGGCTCCATCGGTCGCCGGCGTAGAAGGCGGCGAGGACGATGAGGATGTAGGTGAGGGTGGGGGGGAGGGGGTCGGGGATGTGGGGTTGGAGGTTCCAGGCGATGAAGACGGTGGGGAGGACGATGAGCCAGAGGCGTGCTCGTCCGGGGAGCTTGGTGAGGGTGATCTCGTCGTCGTGGATGACGAGGGCGTGGGGGCCTGCTCCGAGGAGTTGGCCTTTGAGGTCGACGGGCCCGATCATGGTCTCGTCGTGGTCGTGCGTCACGGGGTTCAGGGAAGAGGGCGGGTTGCCTTAAGGGGCGGGGGGTTCGTCGTGGGGGAGGCCGCGTTTGGTGAGTTCTTCTTCGAGGCGGGTTTCCATCTCGTGCACGTTGGCGGGGAAGAGGCTGATGACGTCGAGGTCGTGGTGTTCGTATTGTTCGAGTTTCTCGATCATGCGGGCTTCGTAGGTGGGTTGGCTGGCCAGTCCCCAGTATTCGATGATGGTGTTGGTGTTCTCGATGTGGAAGTCGGGGGTGAGGCCGTCGGCCATCTCGGGTTCGTATCGGTAGGGGATGTTGTGGGCGCTGAGGTAGTTGGCGATGAGGCGTTCGCCGTGGCTTGCTACCCATGTGCCGTCTTGGGCTTGCAGTCGGCGTTGTTTACTGGGGGCCTCAGGCGTGGGTTGGGGGTCGTTGAGGAGGCCCCATGCGATGAGGGTGAGGGCGAGGCCCGCCATGAGGGCGAGGATGATCCAGCCGGGTTCCACGGGGGGCCATTCGGGCTTGGGGCCATGGGGGTTGCGGTGCCCGCCCCGCTCCGTCTCCAAGGTCTCTGAGCGTGCTGGGCCCGTACATATTCCCGAACGAGAGGCTACTTGCCCGCCACGCTCGTTTGCGAACGCATGAGCTTGATCCGTTGGGGCATCATCCTTCTCGTGATCGGCGTCCTGTTGAGCCTGACCGGGTTCCTCGAACTGGCCGCAGCGTTCCAGTACATCGGGTGGATCCTTCTTGCCGTCGGCATCATCGTGCTCGTCATCCATCTTCTCGGCGGGATGACGCGAACCTAGCGCTCCAACACGTGCTCAAGAACGCACCCGAGCGAGGATCCCCCAAGAACGTTTATAAGCCTCCCCGTGGGCTCGCCCACCATGCGTGTCCACACACGGGTCCTCCTCACGCTGGCAGCCCTCCTCCTCACCGCCGGGTGCCTGGGCCTCGACGACGGCGAAACGCTCCAAGAAGCCCAGAACGACACGCCCCTCGAAAACGAGCTGATTGACCCCCTCCAAGCCCTCGAAAACGGAGAACCCGCCGCGAACCTCCACCAAATCAGCCACTGGGACAACGGCGCCGGGCAAGAACTCGACCCCGCAGGCGATCACCTCTACGTCAGCCACGGCGACCACGTCACCATCCTCAACGTCACCGACCCCAACAACCCCACCACGGCCAGCACCATCCAAGACATCCCCAACAGCCTCGACGTGAAAGTCAGCGACGATAGAGCATACGCCTTCATCGCAGACGACACCGAAGCCAGCGAAGCACCCCAAGGCGGCACCGGCCCCCTCACCGGCGGCATCTACGCCTACGACGTCACCGACCCCAACAACCCCCAACGCGTCACCTACGAACCCGTCGGCAACAGTCGCGGCCCCCACATGGTCACCTACTTCGACGTGCCCAACCACGGCGAACACATCTTCGGCGCAAGCGGTGACAGCGTCACCATCCACCACTTCGACCGCGACGAAGGCACCCTCGAAGAAGTCGCCCGCTACACCCCCGGTCAACTCGAACAAAACCGAGACCCCCACGTCATCGACGCATACTACAACGCCCGCGGCTGGCTCCATGACATGTTCGTAATGGCAGAACCCGACGGGAGCACGTACATGTACGTCGCCGCCTGGGATGCCGGGCTTCGCATCGTCGACATCACGGATCCTAGCGAACCTGAAGAGCTTGGAAGCTGGAGCGATTTCGCCGATGACGAAGCGGGGAACCTCCACACCGTCACCACTGAATGGATCGATGACCGACGGATCACCGTGGGCACGCCTGAGATCGGGTTCGCTGTCGTGGGGGGAACCCTGTACGCTACGGGGGATGAACGCAACGTGGTGTACGTGTGGGACACGACGGACCCTACCGATCCTGAACTCGTCACGCGCTGGGTGAACCCGGTCGAGGAGACCACAGGGCGAACCACGATCGTGACGGGGGAACTTCCTGGTGAAGAGCACTCAAGCCCCCATAACCTGCAACTGGAGGAGGGCATCGCGTACATCGCCCACTATAACCTGGGCGTGTGGGTGATCGATTTACGCACGGCCGAGGATCGCGAAGATCCACCCGTGCTGGCGTACCACATGACGGAGGAGATGAACGTGTGGGATGTGGTCCTTAACGAGGGCGTCGTGTACTCAAGCGGCGCATCGGGCGTGCAAGCCTTCCAGTTCCCGCTATCCACCATGGGGTCTGAGGGGATCACGAGCCGGGCTTGAGGGGTTCACCGGCGGGGGGCTTGTCTGAGGACCTCGTCGAGCTTCTCGACGAGGGCCTGGGGGTCCTCGGCTTTCTCGATGAACGCGAGAGCGCCAGCCTGCGCGGCTTGCTGAGCCTTGTGCTCTTTGTCATGCCCGCTGAGCACGATCACGTGGATGTTCTCATCCTGCTCGTGGATGTGATCAAGCGTCTCGAACCCATCCATGCCGGGCATCGAGAGGTCCAGGAGGACAACGTCGGGGTTCGTCTCTTGGGCTTTCTGGATGGCCTCCTCGCCTGAGCTGGCTTCCGCAACGACCTCGTAAGCGTCGTGCTGGCCAAGCACGATCGAGACGAGGCGTCGAAGCCCCTCGACATCGTCAACGACGAGAACCTTCCAGGGCTCAGCTGTCATCGCTGGTTCTTACGTTCTATTCCTTCGTAACGTTTCAGGTTTCGTCGCCTCGTGAGGTCTTGGGTCCGATGCTGTCGGGGCCTCGGTGTTCTCGTCGGAAACGTTTGGAGCGGTCGTGGAGTTCGTGAAGCTCGTCGTCAGTGAGCGTCTTTTCGAGGTAGGGGAAGAGTTCACGGTCTTCGAAGCGTGCGTGCTCGCGTAAGCGCTCGCCGAGTTCGAGGAGCGTCTGTTTGATGGGGTTTCCCTGGTCGATGTGATCGATGAGGTGTTGGGTTTGGTCGCGGATCCAGGCGTGGTCCGTGATCATGCGTTGGACGTGTTCGTTGGTGGGGAGGGGGATGTGGCGTTGGAGGATGGGGAGGATGGTGAGTTCTTCCTCGATGAAGTGCCATTCGACGGCGTCGTTCCAGTGGTCGATGTAGCGTTGGGCGTTCGTTTGGGCGGTGTCTTCGTCGGGGGTTTGTGTGAGCGTTTTTGCGTGGACGAGGGCGTGGTGGTGGTCGCGGCTTAGATCGGCGAGCGCGGGGTGTCGTTTCATGTTGTGTGCGTGTCAGGTTCGTTGGGGGTTTTGGTCTTGTTGACGGTGTTTGTAGTCGGCGATGAGGCCTCCTTTGAGGAGGATGCGGATCTCGCGTTGGGTCAGATCGTGCGTTGTGGGGATGATGTCTCCTGTGCCTTCGTGGTGGGCTTGGATGGTGGGGTGCGTGTTGTCGTGGAGTTGGTCTCGGATGTTCTTGATGGTGAGGGTGTCGTTTTTTGCGAGGGTGTCGTAGTCGTGTGGGTTCTCGAAGCGGAGGGGGAGGACGCCGAAGTTGGCGAGGTTTTCGTGGTGGATGCGTGCGTAGCTTTTGGCGATGACGGCTCGGAGGCCGAGGTGGTAGGGAGCGATGGCGGCGTGTTCGCGGCTGGAGCCTTGGCCGTAGTTGTCGCCGCCGATGACGAGGAAGGGGCCGTCGTGTTGCGTGGCGCGGTCGTGGAAGGTGGGATCGATGGGGTCGAAGGTCCATTCGCTGATGCGGGGGATGTTGCTTCGGTAGGGGAGGACGTTGGAGCCTGCGGGGAGGATCTCGTCGGTGCTGATGTTGTCGTGGGTTTTGAGCAGGATGGGCCCGGTGAGGGTGTCGGGGATGGGTTCGAAGGTGGGGAGGGTTTCGATGTTGGGGCCTTTTCGGAGTTCGGTTTGGGCTCGTTTGTGGGGGGTGAGGGGTTGCATGAGCATGTCGTCTTGGATGATGAGGCCAAGCGGTTCGTTCCATTCGGGGTAGGGGATGTCGAGGTCGTCTTTGAGGGTTCGGGGGTCGGTGATTTCTCCTTTAAGGGCGCTGGCGGTGGCGGTTTCGGGGCTGACGAGGTGGACGCGGTCTTCGCGTGTGCCGCTTCGGCCGGGGAAGTTGCGGGGGACGGTGCGGAGGCTGTTTTGGTCGGTGGCGGGGGCTTGGCCCATGCCGATGCATCCGTTGCATCCGGCTTGGTGGAGGCGGGCGCCGGCTTGGATTAGGGGGGTGAGGTGGCCCATGGTGGTGAGGTTCTCGAGGACTTGGCGTGTGCTGGGGTTGACATCGAAGCTAACGTCGTCGGGGATGGTTTGGGTTTCGACCATCATGGAGGGGATGGCGAAGTCGCGTAGGCCGGGGTTGGCGCTGGAGCCGATGTAGGCTTGGTAGATGGGTTCGCCTTGGACGTCGGCGACGGGTTTGACGTTGCCGGGGCTTTGGGGGAGCGCGATGAGGGGTTCGATTTGGCTTAGGTCGATGGTTTCGGTGTGGTGGTATTCGGCGTTGTCGGTGGCGTGGATGGGGGTGTAGTCGTGTTCGCGTTGTTGGATGCGGAGGAAGCGTTGGGTTTCGTCGTCGCTGGGGAAGACGGTGCTGGTGGCGCCAAGTTCGGTGCCCATGTTGGCGATGACGTGGCGGTCCATGGCGGAGAGGGTTTCGACGCCGGGGCCGTGGTATTCGATGATGCGTCCCATGCCGCCGTCGACGTTGTGGCGGCGGAGCATCTCGAGGATGATGTCTTTGGCGCTGGTCCACGGGGGGAGGATGCCTTCGAGCTTGACGCCCCAGATCTCGGGCATGGTGATGTTGTAGGGTTCGCCGGCTATGGCCATGGCGACGTCGAGGCCGCCGCTTCCCATGGCGAGCATGCCGATGGCGCCGGCGGCGGGGGTGTGGCTGTCGCTGCCGAGGAGGGTTTTGCCGGGGATGCCGAAGCGTTCCTGGTGGACGGGGTGGCTTACGCCGTTGCCGGGTCGTGAGTACCAGAGGCCCCATTTTTGGCAGGCGCTTTGGAGGAAGAGGTGGTCGTCGGGGTTCTTGTGGTCGGCTTGGATGAGGTTGTGGTCGACGTATTGGGCGGAGAGTTCGGTTTTGACCTCGTCGATGCCCATGGCTTCGAGTTCTTGCATGACGAGCGTGCCGGTGGCGTCTTGCGTGAGGGTTTGGTCGATTTCGAGCGCGATCTCTTCGCCTGGTTCCATGGTGCCCGCGATGAGGTGGTCTTCGATGAGTTGCTCCGCGACGGTTCCCGGCATGGTGGTTGCTGTTTGGGGTGTGGGCTTAAAGAGGTCCGCCAAGGCGTTGCTAGGTTGATGAGGTGCATGTTCCGGGGCCATCGCGGGGTATGGTCTCCTCGTAAACTTTATGACTATATATGAACAATAGTTAGGAAGCAATGGCTACGACGATCACATTGGATCCTGGGACTCGTGAACGCCTGAAGAGGTATGGCCATGCGGGGATGACCTACGAGGAGATTCTCCATGCCTTGATGGATCGCATCGATGAGGAGGAGTTCGTCCGTGAGGTTCGAACCCTGGCCGCGGAGGCAGACGAGAACGATCTGTGGGTCGGGCTTGAGGACGATGAAGCTTAGGCTACGCAAAGATACGGCCAAAGCCATCCTACGGACGATGCCACCGACTCCACGCAAACGGATGCCCGCCGCGTTGGCGTCGCTCCCAGAGGACCCTTCGGGGAAGAGCACAGGACAAGATGTCAAGCGTCTCCGGACAGAGAACGACCCGCCCATGTTTCGGCTACGCGTAGGCGACTGGCGGGCCGTCTTCATCGTCCGACATCGAACGGTGGACGTAGTGAAGATTTTCCACCGTGGTGAGGGCTACGGGTGGTTGGATCGCCGCTATCCCTGACATGGTGCATGTCGTATCGGGTAGTCGTGCATATCAGAGGAGAGCGTTGGCTTTGGGCCTTAGGCATCTAACGCTGGCAAGCTAGCGAAAGGCGAGTGTTCACCGCGAGCTTCCCGAATCTGCAATGAAGCACCCATCACTGTGCGTTCGAAGCATCACCTAGATCCAACATTGCCAAGGTGCCGGTGAGGCAGGCGAGGATGTCGTCGAGGGCGTGTTGGCATTGGCCTGCGTTGCCGTGGCCTTCGATGATGAGGCAGTCGGGTTTCGTTGAGAGGGTGGCGTGCTCGGTGTCGGTCTCGGGGGCGAGGGCTTGTTGGAGCGTGTCGGCGTGGGGGGTGTCGATAGTGAGCCGCCAGGTGACGTTGTATGTCATCCTTCGAGTTGCTCCTGAACGATCTCGTCGAGGCGTTCGAGGAATTGGGTTTTGTTCTTGGCGGGGATCATGGCGCCGGCGGCGATGGGGTGTCCGCCGCCGTTGCCGTTGGCTTCGTCGGCGGCGGTGGATAAGGCGTGGGCTAGGTCGAGGCCGTTGTCGACGAGGGTTTGGGTGCCGCGGCC
>PWVY01000150.1 GCA_003561665.1 Thermoplasmata archaeon | reverse complement strand
GGGTTCCGGTGGCGAACCGGGTGTTGACGCGGGGGATGGGGCCGGTGGTGCGGGGGGAGACGTTGGAGGATCGGTTCGGGTTGGATGCGGTTGCGGTGGCGGGGGGGAACGCGTATCGGGGGTTTGCGAATTTCGTGGGGATGGGGCTGGTGGATGTCGCGGGGGCGTTGGGGGATTTGCGTTCGGATTGGGGTGCGAAGGTGAAGGCAGCGGTTGGCGCGTTGGAGGAGCAGGATCTGGTGTTCTTGCACATCAAGGCGCCTGATATTTTGGGGGAGAACGGGGATGCGGAGGGGAAGCGGGATGCGTTGGAGCGGATCGATGAGGTGTTGGAGCCGTTGTTAGGGTTGGAGGATACGGTGGTGGGGGTGACGGGGGATCATTCGACGCCGTGTACGCGGGGGCATCATAGCGCGGATCCGGTCCCGTTGGTGTTCTGGGCGCCGGATGGGCGTGTGGATGGTGTAAGGGCGTTCAACGAGTCCGCGTGTGGGGGGGGTTCGTTGGGTCGGTTGGTGGGGGGGGATTTCTTGCGGTCGTTGTTGGATCTTGCGGACCGGACGAAGAAGACGGAGTGAATCAGCGGGTTCGGCCGATGTCTTCGGCGATGTCTTTGAGGCGGGCTCGTACGGTGACTTCGGTGACGCCGGCTGCTTCGGCGACGTCGTTTTGGGTGACGGGTTCGTCGAGTTGTTTCGCTGCGCGGTAGATGGCGGCGGCTGCGACGCTGCTGGGGTTCTTGCCGACGATGGCTTCTTCTTTGGTGGCTTCGATGAGGGCGTGCGCGGTTTTGTGCACGCTGGGGCTGACTTCGAGTTCGCTGGCGATTTTGGGGAGCAGGTCGGTGGGGTACGTGATGGGTACGGCGAGGCCGAGTTTCTCGCTGAGGCGTCGGTAGGTGCGGGCGATGTCGTCTTTGGGGGCTTGGGCTTCTTGGGAGACTTCGTCGAGGCTTCGGGGGAGGTGTTGGAAGCGGCTGGCGGCGTAGACGCAGGCTGCGGCGGTGGCTTCGATGCTTCGGCCGTGGAGGAAGCTTTGTTTCTGGGCGCGTCGGTATGTGGTTGCGGCGGTTTCGGCGACGGTTTCGGGGAGGGTGAGTGCGTTGTTGATGCGTTCGATCTCGCTGAGGGCGCGGACGACGTTGCGGTCGGCGCCGGGGCGGTAGGTGGCTTGGCGGTGGTATCGGCGTAGGCGTCCGAGTTGGCTTTTGGTGGCGCCGGTGACGTTTTTGCCGCGGGCGTCGCGTCCGTACCCGATCTCGCTGCCGAGGCCGTGGTCGTGCCTCATGACGGTTCGGGGAGGCCCTGTTCGGGCGCGTTTGGCGCGTTGTTCGGGGTTGAATGCGCGCCAGTCGGGGCCGGGGTCGATGGCGTCTTCTTCGAGGACGAGGCCGCAGCGGGGGCAGATGGTTTCGCCGTGGCGTTCGTCCATCTGGAACTGTTCGGACCCGCATTCGGGGCATTGGAGGGTTTCGCCCTGGTCCTCCTCGTTGGGGGGTGGATTGTCGGGGGATCCCAGGGGTTTGTCGTTCGTCATGCTGGTCGCCTCATCCCATACCTGGACCGGACTCCTATTTAAGCTCTTGCCTCATTCTTATAATCGATAAGCGTTGGCCCGGGGCTTGGTTAAAAACTTCAAGAAGGGG
Source organism: Thermoplasmata archaeon (assembly GCA_003561665.1). Taxonomy (GTDB): domain Archaea; phylum Thermoplasmatota; class SW-10-69-26; order SW-10-69-26; family SW-10-69-26; genus PWVY01. The sequence goes on along the minus strand of PWVY01000150.1, from coordinate 6,210 downwards.
GTATATGCGTTGGCGCAAGCCTCTTCGAGGAGTGAGACGGAATCCGTGGGGTCTTCTTCCCTTACTGTAGTGGATCAGGTCCCCACCCTTGTTCTTCGTGCCTTGCGTCTTATGCGTTAGGCCCTGGCGTGTCGGCGTCTTCAGGAGTGGTCATGGTGATGCGCGTGGCGGGGGGCACTTGGGGGGGGGGTTGGGGGTCGGCTTCGGGTTCGTCCTCTTCTGTTTCTGTGAGGGGGTAGAAGAGGGGCATGATGAGGAGGGTGGCTAGGAAGATGATGCCGATGGCGATGACGGTGGCGAGCATGGCTTGGGCGGCGGCCACGTTCTGGGTTTGTGTGAACACGAGGAATGCGCCGATGGTGGTGATGGCGCTGAAGAGGATCGCTTTTCCGACGACGCCGTAGACTTCTTCCCGGTCGGGGTTGCGGACCATGTTCCAGGTCATGTGCACGGCGTAGTCGCTGCCGATGCTCGTGATGAACACGGCGGGGAGCATGAGCGTGATGGCGAGCCCGATGTCGAAGGTGGGGAGACTGCCCAGCCACCAGACGCTGGTCAGGCCGACGATGCCGAGGATGGTGAGGGTGGGGCGGATGGCTTTCGTGAACAGGATGGCCAAGAGTGCCAGCGCGAGGGCTGCGATGATGCCAAGGTAGGAGAGCCAGGGGAGTTGCTCGGTGATGAACAGGTAGTTCAGGGGCGTGTTGCCGACGAAGCTGACGGTGACGCCGTGGGGTTCGTTCGTTTGGGCGTCCTCGATGCCGGCCATGACGTCGGTCCATGCGCGCTCGGCGTCCTCGAACGTGCCCGTGGTGGTGGCCAGCGTCATGATGGTGATGTCGCTGTCGGGGTAGTTGAGGAACATGGACGCGAACGTGTCAAGGGGGGTCTCGAAGACTTGTTGTGTTTCGCTTTCGATCTCTTCGCGGGTTTGAGGGTAGTTGTCGGTGGTGCTTGCTCCGCAGTCCTGGGTTAACCCGAGGATTTGGTTGGGGCATTCTTCCTGGAGGGTTTGCATTCCGAGGGCTTGGATCGCGCCGGGGCCGCCGTCTTTGACGGTCATCCAGGTTTCCACGAGGAAGGGGAGGTGCCGGGAGGTGTCGAGGTTCAGGGAGTCGCGGTCGGCGAGTTGGCCTTGAAGGTGCTCGATGTAGCGGTGGGTTTGGATGTTCTGGATGTCGCCTTCGAACACGATGACGTTGGTTTTCACCAGTTCGCCGCCTTCTTCGAGGTTGTAGAACCCGGCGAGGCCTTCGTTGTGCTCTAGGCGTAAGGGGTCGTCTTCGGGGAAGTTCTGGGCCGGTTCGCCGAACTCTTCGATGTGGAGGTCTTGCATGCCCACGAAGGCGAGCCCCGTGAGGAGCACGACGAGCGCGCCCACGATGATGCGATGGCGGCTAAAGAAGCGTGCCAAGCCCGTGATGAGGCCGCTTTTCTTGAAGGAGGAGCCCATCGCTTCGCTCGTGGGGGCTAACGCCAACAGGGCGGGTATGAGCACGATGGTGAGAAGGTACACGCTCACGATGGCGATCGCGGCAAGAAGGCCCAATTGAGCCATCAGGAGGCTGGGGCTGATCATCATGACCAACAGCCCGCTGGCGCTGGTGACGGTCGCGATGAACATCGCGAACCCGGCGAAGCCTCCGGCCTCTCGGAGCGCTTCTTCATCCGAGTATCCTTCCTTCTTGTGGTGGGCGAACTCGGTGACCTGGTGGATGGCGTAATCGATGCCTTGCCCGAGGATGAGGGGTAAAACGGTGAGGTTGAGCGTGTTCAGGGGGATGCGCAGGTGCCCCATGGTCCCGTACGTGATCACGGCCGCGCTCAGCAGCGTCGTGGCGGCGATGCCGATGGCCGTGAAGTTCCGGAACCCGAAGTAGAGTGCGAGCACGATGACGAGCAGGATCAGGGGGAAGAGCGTCTGGAAGTCCTCTTGCGCCAGTTTGGATTGGTGCGCGTTCGCGACGGGGATGTCCACGGTGAACAGGGGCGGGTTGTCCTCGCCCCAGACCCGCCAGGTGGTGTCTCCTTGCTCGACTGCGTCGACGTACTCGTCGCGGAAGTCGAGCATCGCGTTCCCGATGTGTTGGCTGGTTCCCTCGTACGTGGTGGGGACAAGGTACAAGGAGACGGCTTGGTCGAACGTTGGGGAGAGGATGGGCGTGACCGTGTCGGGGATCGCTTCCCAGACGATCTCGTCGATCATCGCGTAGCGTGTTTCCCCCAGGCCCGGGTCAGGGAACGGTCCAAAGTCCTCCTCCGGGGGTGGGAGGGCGAACGCGGTGTCTGGCGCATCTTGGCCGCCCTCGATGGTCCAGTTGATGAGCTTGTAGAAGCTGTTCACGCCGATCGTGTGCTCGATGGGGTTGTCCTCATCCTCCAGGATCTTCTGGTAGAGCTCCTCCATAGCTCGCACGTAGGGTTCGGCCGTGACGTTCGTGCAATCGATGGCCTCGGCCCGATCTGAGCCTAGCACCCGCTCGGCATCCGCACGGCACTGGGACGGGTTCGTGGGCAACTGGAGCGTGATCTGCTGCGTGAAGGTGCTCTGGAATTCGCTGCTGAGGTTCTGAGCCGCCGCCGTGTGCTGGTTCCCTCGGGGAAGAAGATCCGCGACGTCAACATCCGTGTCGATCATCGTGATCCCATACCCCGTGCCCCCCACGATGACCAGCGTCGCCAACACGACCGTGACCGGGTTCCGTCCCGACCACACCTGCACCCTCGAGATCACGTTCCCCCCCGGGCTTTCCTGTTGCACCTTCCCGTGCGCGTACGCGTTCGCCATCGTGCGCGTCACGAACGCACCGGCCACGAGACCGCCGATCGTGGCGGTGGTGGCCTGGAAGATGAAGAACGCTTGCCCCGTCACGCCTTCGGGGTTTAACCGGACGAACAACACCCCGATCAGCACCACGGAGATACCCAACAAGAACGCGACCGTTGCTGATTGCAGGAACGAGAACTCGCTCCATCCTCGCACCCTCTCGGGGACCCACGCATCAGGGTCACCCCGAAGCCGCCCTTGCTTAGCCAGCGACCATGAGATCGCGCCGCAAACCATCCCAACGATCAGGGACAAAAGGAACACGCTCAAACCGGTCCCGAACGCCACAAGGTCTGCGTCGACGATCGGTTGGCGACTCCATGTGATCCAGTCCAGACGGAACCCGACAACGGCGTAGTACGCGAGTACGGTTTGGACAAGGCCCGCGACGAGAGCACTGGATACCCCGAATAGCGCGGCCCAACGTCCCGTGTTGGGCTCGCCGCGGTCACCATCCATCGCCGCTGGATTCCGTTCCACCGTTAAAAAGGTTCATCGGATCGGCCTACGCCATCCGGAGGAGCGAGAGTGAAGCGCGGGCGCAACGCCCTTTGGGAGGCTGTTGGAAAAATTCGGTTTTCCAGGCGCGCGCCCGCGCAAATCGACGCATCCGTTCTCCTCATTTAAGCGTGTGGTTTCACCGTCGATATGAACGAGCCGATGCACGCGAGATGCATATCGGAACGCCCTAATAGGGTGCACTTCGATTGTGCGACGGGGCGGTTGAATCCGGCCCAGGGATGGGAATCGTGTCCTTTGATCGCAGCACTTTGGTTCTCCCGGACGGAAGCCGGTTCCTTGAGCACGCTATCGAGACCCACGGCGATGTTGTCGTTGGTGATCACGCAGAGGTCGAATACGGGATCGATACGCCAGCGAGCGTCTTCCTTGGGGACGGCGTAACCGTTTTGGGCGATCTCACCGCGGGGGGGGATGTTCGCATGGATGTGTTCTCGCACATCACGGGCGCCGTGAACGCGAAAGGGTCCGCGTGGTTGGGGGAAGGGGTGCATGTGGAAGGGCGTTTGAGTGTTGATGAGGATCTGGATGTGGGGGATGAGGTCACGCTTGAGGAGGGGTTCGAAGCGAGGGGGTGGATCAACATCCGTAGCCCGGTGCCGACGGTCGTGTACATGGTCATCTATGTGATGCAGATGATGCGCCAGGGTCGAAGCGAGGAGGTTCAGAGGATCCTGGAGCAATTGGAGGACGCGGAGGAGACGTTCCAAGTGAGCGAGACCTTCTGTTACATCCCGGGTGGATCGCGGTTGGGGTTGCAGCAAAGCCGCGTCAAGGGGGGCCTTCGGACGGGCGCGGATTGCCGTGTGCTTGGCAATTTCGAGGTGGAGGATGACGCGCTCGTGGGGGCCTCGTCCGAGGTGCATGGCTCCCTTCGGGTTCAGGGCGATGTCCGTCTGAAGGCGATGACGGAGATCCATGGGGATGTCGAGGCGTGGGGGAGGGTCTCTGTTGGGAAGGAGGCAATCGTGCATGGGAGCATCGAGGCGCGCCAGGTGGACTTGTGGGAGTCTTCATCGGTTCGTGGCACCATCAAGGCTCCAGGCGGCGTGAACTTCAAAACGGCCGCAAGCGAGAAGATGGAGCAGAAGGTCGAGGATTTCGAGACGGGCGTGCAACCGATCCAGGACTTGCTGGAGTGACGACGAGGGACGTATCCTCGGGCCTTTCTGCGATCCTCTTGGCAGGGGGCTTGTACTACTCGGGTTCGTCCAGGAACTCACAGGGTTCCCAGCCGCGGTCCTCGAGCGTCCATGTGCCATCGGCTCGGTGTCCGTGGATCTCGTCGAGCAGTTCTGCTTGGGCTCCTACGATGCCCACCGTGACGGTGAACGGTGTGTCGACCGCGGTCCCAGAGGGATGGATCATGGCTTGCCATGTTCCGGCGGCCATGTCCTCGGCGGGGATACGGACACAGCCGGGGCTTTCGTCGAACCAGGGGGAGAAGTACCCATAGTACTCGGTGGATCCGCCGGGCGATTCGTCGTGGTCGACGACGAAGTGGGGATGGAGGCGGAAGTCCGCGTCGGTGTCCCAGTCCACGCGCATCTCGATGGCTTCAGGGACCTCGTCGACCTCGAAGCTCCATCCGGAGGGCTGCACGTCGTAGAGGAGGGTTTCTGTCGGATGGAGGTGCATGAAGATGTCCAGGTAACCGACGAGGACGTACCCGTCCAGTTCCATCAGGAACGGTTCAACCTCCGTGGCCTCGTCTTGGGTTGCCGTGAGAGGTTCCTCTGTTGATCCTTCGTCGATGTCGCTGGCATCCCCTATCCCGATGCATCCTGCCACGAGAAGGAGGGCGACAGGGATGAGGAGAAGGTGGACACGGAAACCGGATCGCTCGCTTCCCATGGCGCCGTCGATGCGGCACAGAGGCTTAAAAGCTTCTTCGCCTCGCGCGGGATAACGGGCGGGGCTTTGTTTTGGTTCTTGGCGGTTTGTATGAACCTGTTGGGGGTTCGTGGGTTGACGCGGTTGGGCCCGTTGGTTTAAGGCGGAGGGGTGGTTTGCCTCGGCGATGGAATTGGGTTTGGTCGGGAAGCCGAACGTGGGCAAGAGCACGTTCTTTGGAGCGGTCACGGCTGCGCCGGTTGAAGCAGCGAACTATCCGTTCACGACGATCGAGGCAAACCGGGGCATCGCGCATGTTCGTGCACCTTGCCCGCACGTGGCGTTGGGGTTGGAGGGGTGTGATCCGAACAACGCGCCGTGTCGTGAGGGGACGCGGTGGGTGCCGGTGGAGGTTACGGATGTGGCGGGGTTGGTGCCGGGGGCGCATGAGGGGAAGGGGTTGGGGAACAAGTTCTTGGATGATCTTCGTCAAGCGGCCGCGTTGGTGCATGTGGTGGATGCGGCGGGGGCGACGAACGCGGAGGGGGAGCCGGTGGATGCGGGTTCGCATGATCCTCGGGTGGATGTGGCGTTCTTGGAGGAGGAGATCGAGCATTGGTGGGCGGATGTGTTGGAGCGGGATTTGGATTCGGCGGCTCGGCGCGTGAAGGCGGGCGGTGCGACGGTGGAGGCGTTGGTGCATGAGCGCTTGTCGGGGTTGGGCGTGACGGAGGCGCGGGCGGTGGAGGGGTTGCGCTCGGTGGGGCTGGATGGTTCGAACCCGGTGGAGTGGACGCGTGAGGATGTGATGGGGTTGGTGGGGGAGATCCGGAAGCGTTCGAGACCGATCCTTATCGCTGCGAACAAGGCGGATTTGGCGAGCGAGGAGCAGATCATGGGGCTTCGGGAGGCGACGAAGGATCGGGTGTTCCCGGCGAGCGCGGAGAGCGAGTTGGCGTTGCGGCGTGCGGCGGAGAAGGGGTTGGTGGAGTACGAGCCGGGGGATGATGGGTTCGAGGTCGTGGGGGATT
>PWVY01000163.1 GCA_003561665.1 Thermoplasmata archaeon | reverse complement strand
GTGAGGAGGGGGAGGTGCCGTGCCTTGGGCATCGTGGTCGTGTTGGTGGGAAGGTTTGTGGGCGTATTTGAGTGCATCGTGGTTTATGTGAGGGTGTGGAGGCCGGTGAGGGTGAGGAGGGTGAGCGTGATGCTCCAGGCGGCGAGGCTTGCAATCATCCAGGCGGTGACGTGTTGTCGTGTGCTGCCGAGGAGGAGGGCGATGAGGGCGGCGAGGTGGGTGCCGGTGGCGAGGGGGGAGGCGATGGCGAGGGCTCCGAGGCCGTGCTTGGTCCAGAGTTGTTGGGCGCGTTGCCAGCGTTTGTTGGGGGGTGTGTTGGCCCATCGTTGGGTGAGGTGGGTTTTGAGGGTGATGGCGAGGAGGAGGGTGAGGGTGTTGCCGGTGAAGGCGATGATGGTGACGAGGAGGGGGTCCATGCCGAGCGTGATGGCGGGGGGGATGACGAGGAGGATCTCGATGAAGGGGATGGCGGCGAGGGTGAACAGGAGGATGTACGCGATGAGGGGGTTGGCTTGGGTGAGGGTGTCTTGGATGGTGAGGGTGAGGAGGGGTGCATCGGGCACGGTTGGTGGGGAGCGTGGTTGGGTTTGAAAGCGTTGCGTGAAGGGGGGTTGTGCGGGGTTGACAGCCGAATAGGCCATATAGGGCGAGGTGGATTGTTTTCATACGCCCCGGGCTATAGACTTCGGATGCTCCATCCGCGTCTCCCGTGCCTTCCACCAATGCCCGGGGCGCCCTGATCCTCACAGCGACGGCGCTCGATGGGCGTCTGGTTGGGCTGAGGATGCTGAGAGGGATGCTTTGGCCAACGCGATCGACCCTGCGTTGGAGGCGGATGCGCATTATGATCCTCGCTGCTTGTTCGTGGAGTGTGTCTGCTACTTCGATAACTCGCCCTACGCGCACCACGGCCATCCATACTAGGATGAAGGGATTCCCTTGAGGGTCCGTCGCCAGGTTCGTCCTTGGCCTGGTCGTTTTTTGGGGTGTCACGCTCGCTGGGTCGAGAGGCGTGTCTGATGTCCCTCATGTTCCAGCGTGATCGAGCCCATATGCGCCCACAATCCTCCCTTGCCTTGCCAAAGCTTGCGTTTCCTCTGGTCAAAGACCCACTTTAGGGACCCTCTCTGAAAGAGGTTCGCAGGCCGCCTCGGCCAGGAACGCCTCTCATCCCCTCGACGGTTCAAAGCTTCCCTTGCGCTATTCTCTGCGAGGCCTCGTTGAGGTCCATCGCTCCCTCTTCACCGAGGATCGTTTTCCCCATCCCTAGCAACGTTTGATCCTGTGTAAGAAGAAGTGCTCTTGCCCGCTCGGCCAAGCCGGGCTTTCTAGCAAAGGCCCATATACGGCGTATACGTATAGTATGTTATATGACGCAGGTCGTTCAGCTCTCGGACGAAGCGTATCGGCGGCTTTCAAACGCAAAACGTCCTGAGGAGAGCTACAGCGATGCCGTTCTTCGACTCGTCGGCGGGAAGGATCTTCGAGATTTGGAGGGACTCCGAGAACCGGACGAGATTGACAAATTTCTCGGAAACTTGCGAAAAGCAGATCGCCTGGACATCCCCGGTGCTTGAATGGTCGTGTTGGACACCACGTTCCTCATCGATCTCGAGAAGGGATCAAAACCTGCCCACGAGACGTATCAGAACCTGATAGAGCGGAGGAAACCGGTTCGCCTACCAGCCGCTGCGTGGACCGAATACCTCTCTGGATTCCCTCCCCTTGATCGAGACACAGCACGCGAGCGATTGGAAGGAGGCATCCAATTTGAGCCGTTCACTCGGCATCTCGCAGATGCAGCGTCTCGTCTCCAGTTCGAGCTGATGCGGGCGGGAGAGCCGCTTGGATGGCATGATCTTCAAATCGCCGTCACCGCCCTGCATTACGAGGAGGTCCTATTCTCATCGGACCCTCACTTCGAGAAGGTTCCCGGCCTCGGTGTCCAACGCTTGTAGGAAGGGCGCCCGTGTGCATGCGGTTGAGGGCTCCGTCCAAGCCTACGATGCCCTCACCTTCCCGTTAGAGGTCGCTTCCTGTTGTTTTCTCTCTAACTGCTGGGTCGTGGGCATCAAGGCCCCAATCGATCGCTACGCGGAAGAGCGCCTGATCGTGCGTGATAAGTGTGGCATCGTGGCGCTTGGCCGCGACAAGGATGGTCGCATCCCGGCCTCCGATTCCCCTGTCAGGCTGGGAGAGTAGAAGGCTTGCGGCGTTCCTGTTGATCGTGGGCCCAAGCGTTATAACCTCGCCAGGATGAGCGAGGAACCGTCGGATGGCGCCTTCGGCCGCCTTGGCGTCAAGCTGTCGAGCCAAGTAGTGGAAAACCTCCGTTTCCACAATGGCCGGGACGAGCACCCTGCTTTTCGCCATCCATTCCTCCATCCAAACGCTGACGCGTTCGTGCTCGGGATCGAAGGCTTCGTCCAGGTAGAAAATCCAGATGTTCGCATCGGGAAGAATCACGGCGAGGGCTCCCACATCAGCTTGATGTCAAGAGGATCCATCGGTTCGGCATCGTCCTTCCGGGTCGTCTCGTTGATGACGCCCTTCATGGAGTCCAAGAACTCTTCTACGGGTAAAACGGGGTGGATGATGATGTTGCCGTGCCCGTCCGTGTCGACGCGGACGTCCTGGCCCGATTCGAGGCCAAGCTTTTCCCTGAGGTCCCTGGGGATCAGGATGCGTCCACGGTCATCGATCCGCGTGACCATGCCTTGGGGTACGTGTTAAGCCTATTTCACGATTGTGGGAAGGAACGTGGGAAAACTCCTTTGAATAGCGTTTCATCCGCTGTCTCAGGGTACCTATGCCTTCATCCATCCCGGAGGCTAACCTTCATTAGATAGTAGATATATTACTATATCTATGGCTGAGGTGACGGTCACACGGAACCACCAGGTGACCTTGACCAAGGATGTTCGAGACAAGCTGGGGATCCGAGAGGGAGACAAGGTCATCGTGAACGTGCTCGATGATTCCGCTCTCATCACCAAGAAGGACCCCGATGCGTTCCGTGATGCCCCCTCGTTCTTGCCCGAGGACTTCGAGGAGGTTCTCACCCGCATGCGGGGCGATCCCAACAAGCGCCTCGATGACCTTGGTTTGGTGTAAGCCGTGGACGTTCTGTTCGATACGACGGCCCTCGTGGACATCGATCGCCAAAACGAAGCCACGATCTCCCTTGCGGAAACCCTCACGCGCAGAGATGAGAAACTGTTCGTCAGCACCGTGACCGTCGCTGAAATCCTTACCGGCGCCAACCTCCACGCGAACCCCAAGCACGCGAAGGCGAGCGCGCAACGCATCCTGGGCCAGTTCCAATGGCTCGACCTCGACGGGCCCATCGCCGAGGAAACGGGACAGCTTCTTGCCTACCTGCACGCAGAAGGCAAACCCATCGAATTCCAAGACGTCGCCATCGCCGCTTCGCACTTGGCCATCGGCGCAGATCGTCTGGTCACGTCCAACAAAGAACACTTCGAGCGCATACCCACGCTCGGCGACGATGTACGATCTCCGCAGGAGCTCCTGGACGAAATTCAACAAGCGTAGGAGCAGCCGAGGGTTCCCCCCCTGGGACCGCTCAGGGGCGCCAGAAAAGGTCGCAGGCTCTCATGATTCCGAGCTTAAATCCTCGATCCTCTTGTGGATTTGCGCGTAGACTTGCGGTTTGAGGTTCATCCCGGCTTGGACGAGATCGTAGAGGATCCCCTGGGCTTCTTGGGGGGGCAGGGTCTGGGTTTTCGCGACGCGGAGGAGGAGCGTTGTGACCAACCAGGCGTCGACATCGTGGCTTCGGGCGGTCCGAATCAGCGCGAGGGAGATGCCTTCGAGGGCTGCGACCTCTTCTGCGTTCTTTGGTGTTGGGTGGACGGGTGCATCGTTCAGGAAGGATGCGATGGCAGCGGTTCCGGGTTGACCTTCCGTTAGGACCTCGTCGAAGACGGGTTCGGTCGTTTCGATCGTGTCGAAGACGCTACCTCCATCAGACCCTAGGCCTTACTTGACGAAATATAGAAGTCCTTACGAGTCTAAGAAAAGTAATGAAATATGACTACGATGCTGGAACTGTACCGGGAGTTCGGCGCTCGACCCGAGCGCAGGCTCACCGTCGAGGACCTCCAGGCCCGCGGTTACAGCCGCAACAACGCGCACGCCATCCTCTCCCGGTTCAGATCCTCCGACCTAGCCGAGTCCCAAGGGCCAGGCCGGATCAAGCTCCTGCTCCCTACCGAGGCAGAGGCTAGAGAACGCGCAATAGACCCCTTGATCGAGGAACTCCAGCGCATGGGAGCGAAGGCCACAGGCTTCAGCATCCTCCCCCGACGCTACCCCGGCCCACGTCCCCTCGAGTTCATCCTCCCCACCGGTCAGATCCCCGAGATCCAAGCCCACATCGAGGCGCACCACCCCGACCACCACGTCCGGGTGCCAGACTCACAGCCCCGCCCTCTGAGAATTCCATGAACCAGTCACTGCGGAAACCAAGGAAAGGCTATCTGGACCTCTCCGAGAACCCGGCACGCGCCCTGGAAGATCACGCTGCTAGCGGAAAGACCTGAAACGATCAGGCCTCCCCGTGGACGGTGATGATCGGATGCATCGGTAAAGCGCGAGGCTCGTCCACGCACGCTCACGAAGGAGGTGCTCACCGTCCCCGACAACGGGACCCCTAGCAGTTCCGAGGGCGTCAAGCTCCAGCTTGGACCCGGCGATTTGGAAACCCTCCTCAAACTCCAAGAAGCCGGCCTCCTCGACCTAGAAGGACTCGACGAGATCCAAGCGCATGATCCCAAGCACGTGGACTGGACCTACGAAGCCTTCCACAAGCACATGATCGCCAAGCAAGGCCTCGCCCAGCAAACCGCCGAGTACCGGGTCCGCTACGTCCGCTTCCTCGAAACCCACGACGAGATGCCCGTCGACCTTCGCCCACCCAGCGAGGAAAGCTACCTCGAACACATCTACCACCGACGAGGAAACGGCGCCCCCGGCTCAACGCTTAACCACTACAGGAAAGCCATGAAAAGCCTCCTCAAGTTCCTCGAGATCCCCACCTGGGAGAGCCTCGACACGCAATTCCCCCAACCGCGTGCCACCTGGACGCTGCCCCCCGACGAGCTCGTGCCCCGCTTCTGGATGGACACAGATGCTTACGGCTTGGACGATGCCTACGAGCGCGACTTGTTAGCCCACGTCTACCACTTCGGTTTCCACACCGGCGTGCGGCCCCCCAGCGAGATCGTCGCGTTGGACGTGTCCGACGTGGATTTCGACGACCAGCGCGTCACCATCACCGAGAAGAAGAAAGGCAACAAACGCCGCGATCTCCAACCCGTCGAAGCGTTCGTCATCACGGGCAAGGACACGCCCAGCCTCAAAAACTACCTCGACCACCACCGCCCCCGCGTTGACGACGGGCAAAGCGATGCGTTCTTCCTCGACAAGCACGGCAAGCGACCCAACCCCATAGTGTTGCGTCAGACCCTCTCCCGTGTCGGGAAACGCATCTGGCCCAAGTTCAAACCCTACACCATGCGCCGGTGGTTCGCCACGCAGATGCTCATCGCCTCCGACTTCAACATCTACGTCGTCGCCGAACGCCTCGGCGACTCCGTCCGAGCCGTCGAAAACCACTACCTCGACAAAGCCAAAGCCCTATCCCACATCGGCGAAGAGTACCAGCTTCCCCGGTTCCAACCCGAATAACCTCCTGGTGGATGGTTGGCGTGGTTTCGGACCGGTCCCCTCGCAATTTATAGGAAGGGGCGGGAAATAGGGGAACGTATGTCAGACGCCGATTTGCGACGCACGCTTGAGCGCGTTGAGTCTTTGGAGCGAGAGCTTCCACGCAGACAATCGTGTCTCCGTCGCTGACGTGGGTTCTGTCGACGGAGTTGTAGACCTTCAGGCGCAGGATAAGGGGTTCTAACATTCGAGACGAGTCGGTCGTTAGGAGTTAGCGTCAATTTCTCGCTTGATCGTCGAAAGAAGGCCTTCAACGATTTCCACGAACTCCTCAACCAATTCTGAGGGTGGTTCTCTCCTTGCTCCGGGATATCTCTCATCGACAGCGAACGGGGATAAACGATTAACATCCTCTCGAAACTCGTCCACGGTGAGTCCTTCTTCCTCGCAGAGGTCCATCAAATAGGTCAAGTTGTGGACCTTCCGGAATCGGATCCCCTTGCTCACGAGGAAGGCCTTCAACGTTTTCTCGGCACACTGTTGACAATGGAAGGCAGCTGGCGCTGGGATTGGTGACGGTGTTGGCTCGAGAAGGCGGCGTGCTGCCGTTAGGTCCTCCTGGGCTTTCTCGAGCCATTCGATAACCTCTTCTTCAAGATGCGCCATAGAGTTGAATCCCCCGTTCCTTAACCTCCCTCTCGATTGTGGAGACCCACGCGGATCGCTTCTCAAACTCTTCCTGAGATACGACGCGGAGCTCAGCAGGGAAACGGAGTCCCGATAGAAGGAGGTAGGCTTTTGCTTCTACCTCGTAGGCGGGTCGGTCGAGATCTTCCATCACGACGAGCAAATCCACATCGCTATCCTGATCTGGCTCCCCGTAAGCGTGCGAACCATAGAGAAAAATCGACTCTGGAGAAAGGCCATCCCGTAAGCGCCGGACGGCTTCTTCTAGCGCGTTTACATCGGCCTCGGCCATGCTACCGGGAGAACGTTGGTGCGATACATAAACTTGGCCGAAGAAGGTCGATGAAAGTACCTGGGATCTTTTATCTGTTCACGGTGGGTTTCGAGGCTTGGAGGATTCGAATCTACCCCTGTAGTGTCCGCGAAAGATGTCGTCAGCCCTACACCTCGGACCAACCTGCTCCCGCAGTGAAGCTCTCCCAAGACGACGTGGAGCGCATCTGCCAACGCGTGGTCGACCACGACATGGACACCTCCTACGTTGCTCAACAGTTCGACATCACCCGTCGACACGTTCAACGGCTGGCCAAAGCCTACCGCGAAACCGGCAACATCCCCATCCTCGAGACGCCCGGGAGGAAACCCTACGCCGAGCACCCGCCCGATCTCAAGCAACGCGTGCTCGACCTCAGGGAACAGCTGGACCTGGGCGCGGTCGCCATCGCGCACATCCTCCGCCATCGCGATGGGATCTCCATCGCCAACAACAAGGTCAACGAGATCCTGCTACGCCACGCAGAAGCCCGCGTGAACCGACGAAAGCAAGGCCGTCGAAGGCCCTGGGTCCGCTTCGAGCGCTGCCTAAGCGGCGTGACGTTGCACATGGATTGGTACCACAACAACGCCCCGGGGGAGTGGTAGTGTGAGACGACATCTTTACAGGACAGCACAGATTCGAATCTACCCCCGAAAAATTGTAGTAACCGGAGAGCGGCGAGCAGTGAGTTTTAGTAGAGGTCGAACCGTTTGCAAACAGGCCCGTGCACACGGCCCCCTTCCTACGGGCATGAGCAACAACCTGCCCGGCTTGCTGGCGTTCACCGAGAAGTTCCCGGACGAGGAAACCTGCTGGCAACACCTACGCAAAGCCGGGCCCAAACGACGAGAACTTCGCCTGCCCGATGTGCGACGAGGACGAACACTGGGGCTACATCCAAACCCGCAAACTCTGGGAATGCTACGCGTGCGGTCATCAGACCAGCGTGACCAGCCAGACCCTCATGCACGACACCAAACTGAGCCTGCGCACCTGGTTCCTAGCAGCCTACCTGGTGTTCACCACCAAGAAAAGCCTCTCAAGCCACGAACTGGCCCGCAAGCTCAACATCAACCAAACCGCCGCCTGGTACCTAGAACAACGCCTTGCCAAGATCGCCGCAGCCGATGCCCGCCGCCTGTTCGGGATCACCGAAGTCGACGAAAGCTACGTAGGCGGCAAACGCGAAGAAGACCAGAAGGGCAGAAGCCT
>PWVY01000030.1 GCA_003561665.1 Thermoplasmata archaeon | reverse complement strand
GAACTCGACGAGGGTGCTGCGGCTGATGGCGCTTGAGATCTGGAAGAGCAGGTGTGCCACGGTCCAGGCGATGCCGAAGTAGGCGGCAGGTTCGGCGCCAAGGATCGCGTACACGATGGGGACAAGGAGGAGACCTGGGAGGAACTCGGCCGCGCTGCTGGCGATGTTCCGGACGGTCGTTGTGAAGAAGGGGCCCGTGTCGACCGTGTCTCCGTCTCGGTCAGGGAGCCGTGATGCGAGGAAGAGGCCAAGGAGAGCTGAGAAGACGAGGGCAAGGGCCCATGAGGAGGCGACGAGGAAGGGGGCGGCGAGCACGAGGAGGAGGACCGGTGCCCCAAGGCGTACGATGGAGAAAGAGAGGTTCCGCCCAAAGGCAAGACGTGCTTCTCGATCGGAGACGAAGTAAGCATCCTGCATCCATGTGATCATCAGGACGGCTCCGATGAGCGTTACAAGACCCCATCCAGCCAACGAGAGGGTAGGAAGCGGAAGACCTGCCATGGCCGCCCCTGCAAGGATCCCTGTGAGGACAAGCGCGATGCCCGCACCAAGCCCCATGCTCACACGTAGGAGGCGATCTGCGCTCTTTCGGTCCGCTCGTGGGGCATGGCAGAGGATCGCGGTGTCGAACCCACCTTTGGCGAGGACCCCGATCGCGGTTCCAAGGGAAACGATCGCGTACCCGTGACCGATGGCCTCCGGTGCAACCCCGAGGAGGCGTGTGAGCACGAGCCAGAAGAGGAACCCGCCGCCTGCAAGCGCGAGCGTGTTAACCATCAAGAAGAGAGCTTCCCGGTGCTGGGGCTCCTTGAGGGTCTTGCGCGGGTTCGCGAGGAACTCGCGGATCATCGTCGCGACAGGTTTCGTCATGCGTCGTGCTCCGTTTCGCCTTCGTTTGATCGAGGGGGTCCGCTGGGTCGCTTGAGAATCATCCAAACAGCAGGGAGGGGTTACGCGGGGTGCTTCATGCGTTCCCTGAGGCGGGCGCGGTTGTTCGTGTTCGCTCCGTGGGATCGTGAGGGTTCTGCACGTTCTCACCGAGAGCCTGGAGGACGCGTGCGACGAAGGGCGGATCCACGAGCTTGTAGAGGGTTCGGTTGGGCCGTGGGTCGCGTTCGAGGTCCCCTAGCTCCATCATCCGGTTGAGATGGTACCCGAGCGTGGAATCAGCGCAACCGAGGGCTTCTCGCAGCTCGGTGCGCGAGAGGGGCCCGTTGAGCAGGAGCTTCCCGATGGTGCGGGGGACGCTACGTGCGAACCGCGCGAGGCCATTGCGGAGCTCAGGGTTGTACTCTCCAGGGATGAAGTAGCGCGTGTAGCCCCCGTCTTCAACCTCGATGAGTGCGTTCTCGGACTCGAGCTGGTCGAGGTGATGGCGGAGTTGACCGTTGGACGAGAGGTCTGCAGCGCGTTTGAGCCCGCGGAAGTGGATGGCGGGTTGTTCCTTCACGATGTGGTAGAGCTCCTCTGTGACGCCCCCATGAGGGATCCCGTTCCTGTTCCTCATCGCTGGAACCTCCTTTTCGTGAGGGCCGCTGCTCCCAGAAGCATGGCCGCGATGGCTATGCCGGGCGCGGGCGTCTCCTGAGCCGTGCTCAACCACCCGCCGTTTTCGTGGTCGGCATCGAGGGAGGGTGTTGGATCGTTGACGCCGAGCATGGTGTAGGAGAACAGGGTGATGCGTTCCCCTCCGCTGGTTTGGATGGGATCATAGGCGCGGTCGAAGGGGATCACGATGGTTTCAAGCTGGTAGGCGCCCAGCTCGGTGACGGCGACGGTTGCTTCGAGGCGGATCTCTTCATCCACAGGAAGGTCCAGCGTGTCCACCCAGAGTTCGACCTCGTTGGGGTCGTCTTGGATCTGGCGCGTTGTGATGATGTCGCCGCTTTGGTTCGTTTCGAAGGCGTCAACCTGGATCTCAACCGGGCTTCCGCCTGGGGTCGTGTTCCGAAGGCTGAACATCACCCAGCGCGCGTTCTCCTCTTCGAAGTCGGTGTCGAGCGTGATGTACGTGGTGGATTCGACATGCTCGCCTTTCACGTCCTTCGTGTTCTCCATGCGGATGGTTCCGAACTCGTTGCATTGCATGTTGTAGCCGCTTTGCCGGCATTCCTCATCGGACCGGTCGGGTTGATCGCCCTCATCGCTAGCGGACTCCGTCTCTTCGGTGCGGTCCTCATCTTGGTGTCCCGCGCTCGCGATCATCCCCATCGGTGCAACGAGCATCAGGAGGGCGAGCAGAAGCGCGATCAGGCCCGTGCTACCAAAACCGATCAAGGTAGGTCGAGGTCCCGGGGTGGGTGTTCTGCTGTTTCGTTTCATGGCATCCGCACAGTCCCTACCTCGGAATCCACCATGCAAGGATGCTCGCTTACCTGTCACATGTTTGGCAACCTTACATGTGATTCTGATTCATCTTTGATAGATTAGTAGATATTTGTGCAAGGTATCAAATTTTAACGCTAATAAACTTGAGTTTGACCTTTACAAGCCCTTTATAAATTCTATGTTTGCAAAGAATCATTTAGAGATTGTAGGAGAAATGAGAAAGAAAAAGGAGAATCTACGCCTTTCTGAAGAAAGGTTGTAGGTGCGTTTGGGGGCCGGGATGGCGTGTCAGGGTTCCAGGGCTCGGCTGGCGTCGATCCGGTTGGTCTCTAAACCGATGTCGGCTTCGCCTTCCCAGCGCGTTTTAACCCATGAATCCACGTGGTTCGTGATGATCTTCGCTTCGGCCCGGCGCAGGAGCTCGGAGACGGTCCCGACGGAGAGATCCAACCGTTCCGCGAGTTCGCGGAGGGTCAGGTTGTGAGGGATCTCATAGTAACCAAGGCCCACCGCCCGGGAGAGGATCTCGGTTTGTCGGGGCGTGAGCTCCCTCTCGCTTTCGCTCGTGCGCGCCTTCCGAGCGCGCACCTCGAACTCTTCGGGGTTGTCGTGCTGCTGGGCTTCAAGCCGGTCCACGAACCCATCGATCTCGTCGGGTGTGCCTTCGACGAAGAGCGAAGCAGCCCCTTCGGGAGTCAATTCGATGAGTTGGATGTTGACCGCGGTAAGCATGGTCTCCCATCGTTTGGGGAGCTCTTCGAAGTCAACGTGCAGGATCTTGGGAGCAAGCCCGGAGGCGATCTCGATCGAAGAGGGTTCGTAATCCTCCAACCAGCGCGCAACCGTGGGGGGCTGGGCCGGGGGCGTGAGCCCCACGAGGGTCCACCCTTCCCCTGGGTTGCGTAGGAATTTGAATTGGACGCTGCAGGGCGGTTGGCTGAACCCGATCGTCTCGCAGTCCAAGTCTAGCCTCTGGGAGACGGTCTCACGCGACCGTTCCCCGTTCGTGTTGGGACCGTTCATGGCTGCCGACGCCATGGTGCGCTCACCTCCATGCAGAACGCTGGGCTGTTCGATGAACCGGGCTCGTGCATGAACCGAGGGCCCCCAAGGTGGGTTCGTGTCATCGCTCGTATAGCTGTCCGCCTAGGACGATAAGCAAGGCTATACGATGGTTTGGAGAGGCAAACTTGTGTTGCGCGGGCCATGGATGGACGGGGCGCACGGAGCCAGGACCTGATATGTTCAGGCTCAAGTTCCAGCATCCTTCTCAGGGTCCAACGGTGCCACACGAGACCGCATCAACCAGAACGTGATGTCGAAGGCATCCCGCGTGTCCAACTTGCTTGAACCCAACCGTGGCAGGTAATCCACCCGCACATGGTGGATCCGATGCCCCAAACGCGTAGCGTAAGCAAACATCTCAGCCTCGATCTCGAAGCCCTCGCTTCGCAGCGGAAGCGAGTTCAAGGCATCCTTCCGGAACCCCCACATGCCGGTGCAGAGGTCAGGACAGGGCCTCGTGTAGAGGCATCGGGCAAGCGCAGAGAGGACCTTGTTCCCGAACACGTGATGCACGGGGGTTGCACCCGGAAGAGGGTCGCGCGTACCCATGACGATGTCGGCCTGATCCTGGACAAGGGGATGAAGAAGCCGAGGGATGGCATCCACCGCGTACGTGCCATCCGCATCAAGCATCACGACGTAATCGCCTTCGAACCGGTCCCGCGCATTGATCAAAGCGCGTCCTTTGCCCTCCTCCCGATCGAACACGACGGTCGCTCCTCCATGCTCGTACACGACATCGCGCGTGGCATCGTCGCTTTCCCCGTCCACGACGACGACTTGCACATCGAACCCCATGGCATGGAGCGTTTCCTCGGGCAAGGATCGAAGGGTAGGACCGATAGCGATCTCTTCGTTCTTCGTAGGAAGCACCACCGTGACAAGGCCCATCCCTTCGGATGGTGGTCGCTTCATCAGTAGTACACTTCCTGCATCTGGTAGAGGTTCGTGCGAGGCTCAGGGCTCCCCATCATCTCGCACCAGCCATTCACGTGCTGCCATTCTGACCCCTCAAGGAACTCGGTGGGCATGTCGGGATGCTCACGGTCCATGTTCCGATCCGTGACGACGTAAAGATTCACGCCCTCGCTGTCCTTGACCGCCATCAAGTCTTTCCGATGTTCTTCATCGTAGAAGAAATCGCGATCAGCCCCGATACTGCTTGGATCCTCAGAAAGGCTACCGAGGACAAGACGTGCCTGCCAAGAGCCGACGATGATCATCGCCTCTTCATCCTCGGTCTCCTCAAGGATCTCCTCGAACGCGTCCATCTCGCAAGGCTCGTACAACCGATACCAACCCCCATCGTACTCGCTGGGGGTCCCTGCGTACACCGCGCTCCCCATCGAGAACGCGACAAGAAGGGCAGGCACGAACAACAGCATCGACGCCATCCTCGAATAATCGGCCCGTTTGGGGTGTTGTTGCAACGTCTGCACGAGCAACGTACCCCACCGTGCAAGCGCCGCTGCCCCAACCCCAAGCAAGACCATCGCACCGAACCCGAAGAACGCGACGGTACGGTGCGACCAGAACGGGCTATCGAACGGGTTGAAGATGACAAGAGGGAACGTGACAGCCGCGAAGGCTCCACCCAAAAGCGCAACGGGCCCACTGATGAACGGCAACGCCACGAACGCGAACGCGGCCGCACCCAACACAGGCCAGCCCAGCATACGAGGCAAATCAACCTGAGGAGGCATCCCCTGCTGAACCGCCACGTACGTGACCGAAGCTAGCGCAGCCGCGAACCCTGCGCTCAGGACGCATTTCAACCAAACAGGCATCCGAGCACCCGGACGCATGGTGATGCCCTCGCGAAGGCGCGGTTGCCAGGCAAGCACAAGGGCAGGAACGAAGGCTAAAGCAAGCACGACCAAACCCATAGAAGCCGGCGCAAGGGCATCAGGGAGGAACTGCACGAACCCGGTCCCGCAATAACCACCGCATCCCGTCATGGCCACACCGAACCCCCCCATCGTGATGCCCAACACGAGGGCCAAACCAAGGGGCGCGGCGCGGGCGTCCCCATCCCATGGAGCGATCAACGAGGCAACGGCGAACGCTGCCGCGGCAGGAGCAAGGAGCCCAAGCAGCCACGGGTGAGCGAACACGAGGAACCCAACCATCACTGCGGCTGGGATGCCCCAACGAAGGTTCCCCGTTGCGAGCTCAGCGAACATGTAGAGCGCGAACGGTAACAATGCTAAGTCCAGCGCTGTAGGCGCCATCATGGTCGTCCGGAAGATCACCTCCGGCGCGACGGCGTACCCCAAAGCGCCCACGAAGCCACCGATCGGGCCAACGAACCGCCAAAGCACAAGACCCATCCCCAGCACGCCGATGCCCCCCAGGAAGGCGGGCCCGATGCGGAAGAGATCATACAGTTCGAGCCCCGAGAACACCAACACGGTCGAAAGGAACGCATGCATCCCTGGCGGGTACATCGTTCCAGGAGGGTTCAGCGCTTCCAGCGTTCCCGTGCGCAGATGCTCCCGGATGAGGTTCATGTGCGTGTATGGATCCTCGGCCGGGATGACCGGGGTCGACAGCGGGTCCACCAGGCGCATAAGGACCCCAACAACAACGACGGCTGCGAGGGCAACCGCCCCCGTGATCTTTGCACCGAGAGAACGAGCCAGCCCGCTTGTCATTGTCTCTTGCTCACCAAGACCGTAGTAAAGCGATGTTGGGACAACTTTGGTTGACGGCCCCACGTGTTAGGACGATCTTGGCGCAACCCTCATCAACGCCGGTTCAGCATCCTCCACCGTGCAACAGACCCGCTCTTCTCCCGGTTCGATCCGCGAGGGAACATTCCTCGACGTCGTGCTCGCGATGGTCGCGATCGTGGCCGCGGCAGCAGCCGCGTTCCTGATCCCCGACGGGACCATCGTTCGATGGGCCCTTGCGATCCCCGTGCTTCTCGTCGTGCCCGGGTACCTGTTGCTCCAAGCGATCCTCGTCCCCGCTAAACCCGTCTCCTCACGCGGAGTCCATGCGCTTCTAAGCTTGGGCATCAGCCCCCCTCTCGTGGGGCTCCTAGCACTGACCACGGCCCTCTTTGGAGCCTTCCACGCCGGCCCCATCATCGCCGTCGTGACCGGAGCATGCCTCCTCCTCGGGGTCACCGCGTTGCTTCGGCGCGGCTCCGCCGGACGCTCCAGCGATATCCAGACCCCCACCTCCTAACCGAGGACCCAGCCCCTAGGGCACCCTAATCCTCCTCATCGTGCACCAGGCGCTCATCCCGCTCCTCATACCGACCCCTTCCCCCGTAGGGAGGATCCGAGGGAGCGCTCCCAGCGAACACCAACACCGCCATCCCAGCGAAGATCAACATGCCCGCGATAAGGAGGGTCTTCGAGATCCATTGATCCAACCCCAATTCGACGAAGATCATCAGGATGCCTCCGATCACGGCGACCAGTCCAAGCACCATCAGCATGGTTCGAGCAAGGTCCATACAGCCAGCTTTTCCCATACAGGGTCAAGGGTTGTGAGGGACGTTCCTCGTGCACCCCCCATTCACCCCACAGACTCGAACTCCGCGGCCGGGACATCCGCGTCCCGATCCTCTTGCGCATCAGGTTGCTGGGCCACCCGAAGCGTCCGATACGAAAGGTACGCGTACACCGGCGCCGCGATGAAAAAGCACGCGTAAATGAAAAGCCACACCGGCAACAACGTTCGACCGAGCATGATCCATGTCTCCGGCACCCCAATCAACTGGATGTTCAGCGCCGCAACACCCAACAACGTCACCCCCAGCACGCTCTCCAGCTTCGTCAATCGGACCGCTCGAAGAAAGGATTCGCCCCGTCCAAGCCGCCGGGAGGGAGCCTTCGGTGTCCGAAGGAACGGCGTCTTGAAACCAAGGATGCATTTCAACACCGCGACAAGGTTGTTGAGCTTGATCGCGAACCACATACCCTGCACCAGGACCGCATCGCGCCACTTCGTAGAGCCCGTATCCCGCAGAACAAGATGAAGACGAACCACCGTGTCCACCAACAAAGCGAACGGGACAAGCGCAAGCAGGATCAACTCACGCTGATGATGCGTGACCGCATCATACCCAAACAACGGTCCAAGCCCCAAATAAAGAAGAACCAACGCGATCGCGAGAACGAAGAACCCATCGAACCAATGCAGATTCGAAGCCGTGAAATCGATCTTCTGACGGAACGTCATCTTCCTTGACTTCAGGATCGTTCCCAAGCGCGAGAACAACACTTTCACGTTGCCAAACGCCCAGCGATGGAACTGTTGCTTGTAGGCCTCGAACACGCTTGGCATCAAGCCCTCCCCGTACGATTCGTCAACATACAACGAATCCCATCCCTTCGCCGCCAAACGAACACTGATGTCCGCATCCTCACAAACCTGATCCTCACCGAACCCCCCCACATCGACCACGGCGCTTCGACGCAAGATGCCCATCGTGCCACAGAAAATGATGGCACTTTGCTCGTTGCGAGACGGCATGATGGAATGATAAAAATACGCCTCAGCACGCTTGTACTGACGCGTCAGGACCGATTCCTCCTCGTTGCGATAATCCTGAGG
>PWVY01000126.1 GCA_003561665.1 Thermoplasmata archaeon | reverse complement strand
GGCCTGATGTTCCCTGAGCACCTTCACTGTCGCGATGGGACGATGACGGCCGCATGGATGACCACTCATCTTGCCCAGGAAGACGCCTCCTTGGAGGCTCTGCTTGAGAAGGTCCCGATCTTCCACCTCGAAAAGGAGAAGATCGCCTGCCCCAACGAAGCCAAAACACGGATCCTTGAAGCGTTCGAAGATTCCCTTGAAGGGGAAGAGGTGGACACGACGGACGGCGTGAAAGTCATCTACGAGGACGGTTGGATGCTCGTTCGACCGAGCGGAACCGAGCCCTTGATCCGCGTCTACGCCGAGGCCAAAGAAGCCAAACGGGCCCGCAGCCTTGCCCAGGAAGGCAAAAAGCGCGTCCGATCCATCGTGGAAGCTCACGTAACCCAAGCCTGACCCTTCACCGATGGGTTCAAACCAGCGACGAGGCCTGGCGTTCTCGTGCCCACATCCCGCCTTGAGGTTCTGCCCGTTGTTCACGCACGGAAAGGGAACCTCGTCGGTCCCGACGCGCAACCCCTCCAGGAGGATTTGAGAACCGTCACACGGCGCTTCTCCCGCGAGTACGATGCGATTTACCTCGTCGACTTGGACGGGATCCGCTCCAACACGCCCAAGGTTGACCTCGTGCAGCAAGTCAGCCATCGCGTTCATACGTGGGCTGATGCTGGATCCCGAAGCGCTGAAGATGTCATGGACTTGGTCATCGCCGGCGCCGAGCAGGTCACGATCCGCTACGAGACCGCAAGCGGTCCCAGCGTCCTAGAGGAGGCGCTTCGGTTGACCGAGAACATCGCGCTTGGGCTTGAGTTCAAGAACCAAGAACTCGTCCAAAACGACCGCTGGCCCGCCACACCCCCCGAACTGTTGAGCCTTGCAGACGACCTCCGTATCCCTGTCGTGATCGTGGACCTGTCCAGAGCAGGAGCAGCCCAAGGGATCGACCGATCCGTCGCCTGGCACGCACGCCACCACGGCCCAGGCGCATACTTCGCAGGCGGCATCGCTGAGAAACGCGACTTATCCAAACTCAACGATATGGGGTACCGAGGCGCGCTTGTCAGCACGGCCCTGATCCAAGGCACGACGCTGGAAGGCCAAGAATGGGCAGGCCCGCAAACACACCAAGGAACCGATGATGAAACGCAAAGGGGAACAGACCCCACAGATTTCTCCCCCACCGGAGGGATCCTATGACGCAACCCCTCAAGAACGCGCTCGCGCTCCTTTTCCGACGGTACCGCGAACCTCCCGTCAGCGAAGAGGACCTCGTCAAAGGTATGAGCCTCACGCTCACCTGGACAAAGCCCAGCAATGCCCCCAACCTCCTCGCCAGGGGCATCCAGCAAGGCCTCCTTGAGCACACCGAAGACGGCTACACGCCCTGCTTCGATCCGACCGAAGCGGACATCCCCTTCGGGTTCGAACCTCCTACCGAACTCTTCGAACCCGTCGAAACACCAAGCGACGAACCCGCTCAAGGCCACGCCGCAAGCCCCGCCTTGGAAGAAGAACCAGACACCGACAAAGAAGAACCCTCAGAAGAAAGCAGAGGATGGGACGAGGCCCCGATCTTGGAAACGCTCGTCGCTCGCATCGCCCAGCACCAAGGCGAAGACGACAGGCGCACCGCCATCGCAGCCGTGAACGCGAAACAAGAACGCCTCGACTCTCTCGTGACCCTCCCTGCCGCCGCGCTCATCGTGGCTCGAGAGCACGGCCTGGACACAACGGAAGAAAGCCAAGGCATCCTCGAACAACTACGCCACGAAGCCTAACGCGCTTTAGAACCCCTCGTCGCCACCTTCCCTGAGGGCGGCCACGAACGTGACGCCTGCAAGCGTCGTGAACATCCCGATGATATACCACCCAAGCGCCCAACCCCGCGCATCCGATTCAAGGCCCGTGCGAGGGAACGAAAACGCCGGCTCCCAAGGCCCGATGAACGTTGAAGACCGCTCGGCCCCCTCCCCGGCGAGCACGTTCGAGATGCCCGCCATCACTTGCGCGGTCCGATAGTGCTCAAGCTCGACCACGGTCTCATCCTGGATGCTTCCGAACTCGAACATGGCGACCGCGAGCACCGGTTCAACGCCTAACGAGCGGGCGGTCTCGATCGCTTCCACGGCTTTGCGCTGGCTCGTCTCCAGTTTCTCCTGGCTTGGCTCGCCGGCCCGAAGCTCGACGCTGATCGCGGCTTGAACCTGAGCTTGCGCTGCCTGCGTTAACGCGGCAGCATGGAACCCCCGATCCGCATCAGCTCGAGCATCCGAAAGCGTCGATGCCGCCCGTGGAGGGCTCTGCTCAAGGACTTGACTCGCGTAGGCAAGAAGCTCTTCAGCAAGATCCATGAAGTCCGCCGCGACGATTTCCACATCCACCGGGAGAACAGGCCCTGCCCCGAACTCTTCCCCCAGATGAAGCCACCAGTGCACCGTTTTGGATCGCTCCACCGCCCAGGCCGTATCGAACAGGACCTCATTCACGTTCTCATGACCGAGGTTCGCTCGCGCGTTCTCGATGCGATTCTCCGCATCGCTCACGCGTTCTTGGGCCGCGCCTACCGTGTACAACGCGTGCATATCCTCCACGGGGAGGCCCGTGGCTTGCTCTCGGGCCTCATCCACGATGCCCTCAACGTGTTCGATGCGATCTTCGACGTAATCGAGGCTACGCCCTTGCTGATAGTACGAGAGCAGGAGCCCGGCATGCGTTCCGTGGATGCTGGCAGAGAAGGCGCGGCTTGCGCTGCTGTAGTATCGCGTCTCCTCGCGTAACGTGACCGCCTCCTGGTACGAATCGTGAGCGAACTCAAGCGAGGTTTGAACCTGCTGATGAGGCCCCTCCCGAAGGTCGGTCTGGTTCAACGACGCCCAAACCTCCTGGTAGGCCTTCGCATCATCCAACAAGTCCAAAGAAAGGGGAGCCAAGGTGTCGTTGTATAGGGCCGTCGTCGGTTGCTCCCCCACGTCGGGACGATCGAACCGGTACCCGCTGGAAAGCTCGACCAACTCCTCCAACGATCCGACTCCTCGGCATTCGATCCCCAGCTCCTCCTCGCAATACGTCGGCACATCAACCGCTGGGCCCGGATCCTGACCGGGGATCATCGCCCCTTCCTGGAACATGCTTTGCCCCGCGGGGAACGTGAACAACTCGGCACCCTGATCCCTTGCTTCCTCAGCCTTCACAAGGATGCCCCCCACCGGCCCAACGCTTCCATCAGGCGCGATGGTTCCCGTGCCCATCACGCTCTGACTGATCGTCCAAGGCTCTTGCCCCTCGTCCAGGTTCGCGTTCATCAACGCGACCACCGTGGCCTTCGCCATCACGCTCCCAGCCGAAGGCCCCGAGATGATAGGCGTCTGGCTTCGCACCGTGAAGAAGAAATCGTGAGCCTCCATCGAGAACCCGGTCACGCTGGCCGCAACGTGCGCAGCCATCCTCGCAGACCCCTGCATATCCGTCCCCGCCAACGGGCGCGTATCGATGAACACATGCCCGCTCCCCTCCGAAGACACTGTAACGCTTAGATCCGCAGACGCACCCACCAGCTCACCGCCCTCCGTGACACCAACCGCAAGCGCCTTGGTTTGCACCGGATCCGTGAACAAACGCTCAGTGCCCGGAGAGTCTCCGGGCATCGACACCACGGGAACCGCCCCCACGAGCAAGGAGGCAACGAGCAACACGACGAACGCGAGGGAGCCCAAACGCACAGAGAGCCCCGACGAACGCACCCTGATTTGAACCCTCGGGAACCGCACACGCGGACCCCCCTCCCAACGTCGCTAGGCTTATCAAGGAAGCCGCATACTGTCCAACCGATGGCCAAAGACGAAGGCGGCGGGTTCCAAGAAGCAGCCGGGCTCGTCCGCTACTTCGATGAGGAAGAAGAAACCAGCATCAACATCGATCCCCGCATCGTCATCGCAGGATGCTTCCTCGTCGCCCTCACCACGATGCTGTTCAACTGGCAATGCACCCCCGGCGGTCCCTGCTTCTAACCGATCCCCTCTCCCCGGGAGGATCGCTGGACCAGCACCAACCAACACCCTAGCCCCTCCTAACGGCCCTCAGCCTTCCCTCCACCGGGACCTCTATAACCCCCCCGTCGTTGCGACCTTCAACCATGCATTGGGCTGATGTCCTCGCTGACGAACTCATCGAAGAGAACTCCACGCACACCCTAGCCACGGGCATCACGCCAAGCGGCCCCATCCACGTAGGGAACCTCCGCGAGGTTCTCACGACCGAAGCCGTCCACCGCGCCCTCCAAACCAAAGGCCAAGACAGCACGCTCCTCTACATCGGTGACACCTACGACCCCCTCCGTGACGTTCCCCCCTTCCTCGAAGACCACCCCAACGTGTACGAGGACCACCTCGGCCGCCCCATCAGCGACGTGCCCGCCCCCACCAAGGAGCATAGCTCTTACGCCGAAGCCTTCCTGGCCCCCTTCCTCGACGCCCTCGACCAACTCGGCATCCAACCCACCATCCACCTCGCCCACGACCTCTACGAAAACGGGGCCTACACAGACGCCATCCAAACAGCGATCGAACACGCCGACACCATACGCCGCATCCTCAACAAAGAAAGCGGACGCGACCTCCCCCCCGAATGGATTCCCTTCCACCCCCGATGCCAAACATGCGGACGCATCGGCACCACGACCGTCACGAACACGCAAGGCACCACAATCACGTACACCTGCACTCACGACCACGAAGGCACCCTCGACGCCCTCGAACCCGGGGCCGGGAAGCTGCCCTGGCGCGTCGACTGGCCCGCACGATGGGCCCACCTCGACGTAACGTTCGAAGCCTTCGGAAAAGACCACGCCGCCAGCGGAGGAAGCTGGGACACCGCTGTGCCCATCGCACAAGACGTCTACAACATCGACCCCCCCCACCATGCCGTGTACGAATGGATCAGCGTGAAAGGCGAAGGAGCCATGAGCTCCAGCCAAGGCACCGGCATCGCAGCCGAAGACGTCCTCGACGCCACCCCCCCCGAGGCCCTGCGCTTCTTCTTCATGCGATACCAACCCGAAAAGCACATCGAGTTCGACGCAGGGCAAGGCATGCTCGACCTCGTCGACGCCTACGACAAGGCCCTCGAAGCCCTCGAAAACGACGAACCCATCCCCGAGATCAACGACGCCCAACGCGTCCTAGAACTCTCACAACCCCACGACACCCAACCCGAACACGCCACCCGCACCGTCCCCATGCGCCACCTCGCCACGCTCGTGCAGATCTACGACGACACCGACGACGTCCTCGCCAGCGTCCAACGAAGCGGACACATCGACGAACTCACCCCCCACGAAGAAGCCACCCTCCGAACACGCATCGAACACACCCGACACTGGACCGCCACCTTCGCCCCCGAACACCTCACGTTCACCCTTGCGCAGGAAACGCCCCACGGCATGCTCCAAGACGTTCACCGCGAACGCATTCAAGCCCTCCTTCACGTGCTCCAAGACACGCCATGGGAAGAAGACGCCATCCAAAACGCGGTCTACAACGCAGCCAAGGACCTCGACACATCCCCAGGAGGCATCTTCAAAGCCACCTACATGGCTCTCCTTGGCCAAAGCGGCGGCCCCCGCCTTGGCCCTTTCCTCGCCGGTCTCGAACGCGAATGGGTCATCGAACGCCTCCAAGATGCATCCAAACAATCATAGGCAAGGATTGGACCCTTGGCCCCTGCGAGGAATAACCCTTAAACAGGCCAAGCGTCTGTCAGCGATGAACCACGATGAGCACGACCCAGGCCGAAGTTCGGCAACTCCGTGAAGGACGATACCTCGTCATCGATGATGAGCCCTGCAAGATCGACTCGATCTCCACGTCCAAACCCGGCAAACACGGAAGCGCGAAAGCCAAAATCCAAGCCCGCAGTATCTTCGATAACCGGAAATATCGGATGAAAGCACCCGTGACCGAGCGCGTCATGGTCCCCCTCATCGACAAACGACAAGCCCAAGTCGTAAGCGTCGAAGGGGACGTTGTCCAGCTCATGGACCTCGAATCTTACGACACGTTCGAACTCACGATACCGGACGAACACAGCGACATCATCGAGCCCGGCGAAGAGATCAACTACCTCGAAGCGATGGGTCGCAAGAAAATCACAGGAAAGTGACGGGATGGAGACCTTCCAGGCGCGCATCCAACGCGCCAACAAGGAAAACGGGCATGTGTGCGTAGGCGTGGACCCACGCCCGGAACACCTACGAAACAGCGAATCTGCTATCGAATGGTGCCAAGATCTCGTGAACGCTACTGCTCCCTACGCGGCAGCGTTCAAACCCAACCTCGCCTTCTTCCTCCAACTCAAGAACGGCCTCGAAGCGCTTGAAGCCACCGCGAACACGGCCCACAAACACGACAAGCTCGTCATCTTGGACGCCAAGTTCGCCGACATCGGCTCCACCGCGAGCGCGTACGCCACCTTCGCAAGCGACATTGTGAACGCGGACATCGTCACGCTCAACCCGTACCTGGGAACCGACGTGCTCGAACCCTTCCACCAGGCCGGTCTCGACGCGTTCGTCCTTGCCCGCACCACGAACCCAAGCGCCTCACAGGTCCAAGACGCCACCTACGGGAGCGTCGTGCAGCGGTTCAGAAAGCACGGCACCGGGTTCGTCGCGCCTGGGAACCGCCCTCAGCAGGTCCGAAGCATACGTGAAACCGCTGGGCCTGCTCCGCTCCTTTTGCCCGGCATCGGCGCCCAAGGCGGATCCATCACGCAAGCTGCGAAAGCAGCGGACGGTGGCCCGTTCTTCATCACCGCGTCCCGATCCATCGCCCAGGCAGAGGGAACCTTCCCTGAAGCATCAGCCAATAAAACCCGATCCTACCGCCAAAGCCTCGAAGACGCTTTGGCAACGGCCTGACGCTACGATCGTCTTCGACCTGCGAAGAGCAACGCTGCGAGGACTGCAAGCAACGCTACGCCCCCCGTGAACCCAGGTTGGGGTTGCTCCTCCTCATCACCGATGTGGATGACCAACCGCTCACCCAAGGCAGCATGGCCCGGGAAGCCGCACTCCAACACGACCGTCCGACCATCCATCTCCTCACGAGCCTCTTCAAGAACATCCCAAGAAAGCCGAATCGTCGCCGTATCCCCGGGCTCTAAGATCTTCTCATCCAAGACATCCTGGATCACGCTCGGAGTCCCCTCAGCGGCCGAGATGTTGTGCCGAACCGTTCCGTTGTTGTGGACCTCCAAGACGAGCGTTCGGCCCTCATCCGCTTGGATTGCTCCCGGCTGGATGCAGAACTGATCATCCCCCTCGGGGCACCCCTCATCCTGGATCTCCACGCCCATACGCCTTGTATCGGCACCGTCCTGTGCCATCGCTACCGGGACCATCGCCAGCAAGAAGGCGAGCACAAGACACAAACGCCGCATCAACCCCATCCACACACCCTCTAAGGAAAAGGCTTCCCGTTGCGAGAACCCGCCCACCCGTCTGGACCTTTCCGTACCCCTTATCAAGAACCCCCTCCGTGGGCCTTCGTTGCGCGTTACAACACGCAACGTCACCCTCGTCGGAACCGCTCACGTCTCCCAGCGTAGCGTAGACGATGTCCGAGAGGCAATCCAAGAGATTCAGCCTGACATCGTGTGCGTTGAACTGGACGCGACAAGGCTACGAGCCCTTCAGGATCCTCATGCATGGGCCGAGATTCCGGTGTTGGACTTGATCCGGGATGGGAAGGGCCCTCAGCTTCTTGCTCAAATCCTCCTCGGATCCTTCCAGCGCAGAATAGGTGAAGAAACCGGAGTACGGCCCGGCCAAGAGCTCCTAACCGCGGTGGAGGAAGCGAACAACATCGGAGCCGAAGTGGTCCTTGCGGATCGCGAGGTTGGCATCACGCTTCGCCGCGCGTACCAATCGATGCCGCTTCGAGAGAAAGCCCGGGTCTCGTGGGAGATGTTCAAAGCGGCTCTACT
>PWVY01000316.1 GCA_003561665.1 Thermoplasmata archaeon | reverse complement strand
GGGCCTGGGTGGGCTTTTGGGAAGCTTCTTTAAGGGGGTAGGGGACGTGGGCGTGGCGAAGGTTGCCTCGTGGTCTTCCAGGATGATGCGTTCTCGCCCGTGACGCCTACGGATCCCCAGCAAAGGGTTTCTGGCGCGGAGGATCCTGTGGAGGATGCGTCTTCGCTTCTTATTTTGGGCACGGCGCATGTGGTCCCGTTGACGCGCGCGATCCATCATCACGTGTTCGAGCATGATCCGGGCGCGGTCGCGCTGGAGTTGGATCATCAGCGCTTGCGGGGGTTGTTGATGGATCCCGAGCACCGGGAACGTCCCGGGTTCGGGTACGGGTTGGTGGCGCGTTTCCAGGAGAAGATCGCAGAGGATTTGGGCGGGGAGGTGGGGGAGGAGATGCTGGCGGCTCGGGAAGCGGCGATGCTGCTTGGCGTCCCTGTGGCGTTGGTGGATCGGCCGGTGAACGAGACGTTGGATCGGTTGTTGGATGCGATGGGGTGGTGGGAGCGGTTGAAGGTGATCGGGAGCTTGATCATGGCGTTGTTGCCGGGCAAGCGTTGGGAGAAGGAGTTTCACCGCGCGTTGGAGGGGGACCCGCAGCTGGTGCGGGAGGTAGAGGAGAAGTTCCCCAGTGTTAAGCGCGTGTTGATCGACGAGCGGGATGCGTACATGGCCGAGCGCGCGGCGCGCTTGGTGGGAAAGTACGGGCGCGTGGTGCTCGTGGTGGGGGATGCGCACGTGCCGGGCCTGATCGAGCACTTGGAGGGTCGCGTGGATGAGGTGAAAACGGTACGCGTGAAGGAACTTCGCGAGTTTTCACCCCCAAGCGTGGGGTTCAGCGTGGAACACGAGGTTCCCGACGATACCAAAGGGCGTTGACCGGGGGTTTCCACTCGCTGTCTTCCTGTCCTTAGCGGTCAATCGTTCGTCCCACCACCGCGGCCGCGGCCATGGAAGAAGCGAAGGACCGAGCGCGGCGCGCCTGGACATGTAGGGCTGGCCCATCCGATATGGCGGTAGTCACCGGTT
This sequence comes from Thermoplasmata archaeon, assembly GCA_003561665.1. GTDB lineage: Archaea > Thermoplasmatota > SW-10-69-26 > SW-10-69-26 > SW-10-69-26 > PWVY01. The sequence goes on along the minus strand of PWVY01000316.1, from coordinate 7,010 downwards.
TGATGTCGAGTGAGCCCTCCGATGGATCGTGAATCCGGCGAGCCTTATCGCCGGAGCGAGACCGAGCGAGGCGATGTCGGGAACGAGATCACCTTCCCGCAAAGCGACGCCGTCGCCGATCTCAGCCGGCTGGCCCTCCAAGGGCTCGAGTTCGATCGGTTGCTCGACGAGACCTGTCTAGCCCTGGGGGACCTCCTGGAGGCGGACTACGTCGGCGTTTTCCAGCTTCGGCCCGACCGGGAGGACCTGATTCTCCGGGCCGGCCTTAAGTGGCCACAGGCCCACATCGGCGAGCAGACCCTCACCGCCATCCCGGGATCCCAGATAGAGTACACACTGGAAACCTGGAAGCCGACCGTGGTCCAAGACATCCGCGAGGACGACCGGTTCCAGCGGCCCGAGCTGATGGCGAAGGCAGGCATCGTGAGCGGGGTCACCGTCGTCATCCCCGCTCCCGTGAACCCCTGGGGGGTCATCGGCGTGCACGCGACCCGGCCCCGGGCGTTCAGCGAGCACGACACAACGTTCGTGCAAGCCATGGGCCACATCCCCAGCGAGGCGGTCACGCTTCGCCGGATCGAGCACGAGAAGAATCGCTATGAAAAGTCCAACAGGCGCCTTGAGCAGTTCGCCTACACCGTCAGCCACGACCTCCAGGAGCCCCTGAGGATGTCCGCCAGCTACCTCGATCTCGTCAAGACCCGCTACGGGCAGGACTTCGACGAGGAGATACACGAGCTGATTGACCACGCCATCGACGGGGCCCACCGCGGTCAGCAGATGGTGAAGAGCATGCTCGGGTACGCCCGCGTCTCCTCCGAAACCGAACAGCTCGAACGGGTCGACGCGAACGCGGTCATGGAGGACGTGCGCGCGGACATGGCGCACCGGATCGCTGAAACCAACGCCGAGGTCACCGTCGACGAGCTACCGACGGTAGCGGCCGACCCACGCCAACTCGCCCAAGTGTTCTACAACCTCGTGTCGAACGCCCTCACGTACCATGGCGAGGAACCCCCACGCGTCCACGTGAGCGCCGAGCGCTGGAACGAAGGGTGGCGGTTCTCGGTACGCGATGAAGGGATCGGGATCGAGCCCGAGAACGCGGACCAGATCTTCGAGATCTTCACGCAGCTCGACGAAGACGCGGGGGGGGGCCGGGATCGGGCTGGCGATCTGCCAGCAACTCGTCGAACGTCACGATGGCCGGCTCTGGGTCGAAAGCGAACCCGGCGAGGGCTCGACGTTCCACTTCACGATGCCCGCAGCCGACATGACGTCGGTGCGTTGATCCTCATCGGGTAAGCGGCGCTCCGACGCGAAGCGTTCAGCCCACCAGCCGGAGCCTCCTTGATGGTTCCTCACCGGTTGGCGACGCGTTCGAGGTTGTCCTCCATCTCTTCCAGCAATTCTTTGGAGCGCCTGAAGTGACGGAGTGCATCCTCCGGGTCGTCAGCGTCGAGGACCCAGCGCAGGAGCGTTTGCAGGTCTTCCATGCTTTTCTCGAGCGCTAGATCGATCGCGTCGCTTTCGAGGTCGGCGCCGGGTTGTTCGCTGACTTTCATGGTCACACCTACTGTTGGATGGCTCGGGCATCGTTGAGATCGTGCTGGTCGAACTGCCAGGGCACATCCTGCTCCCCGATCAGGCTCGTAAGGCCCCGGCGGACGACGACGGCCCAGTACATCACGCTGTCCTCGTTCGTGCTATGGCACTGATCCCCGTCTTGCGTGTATTCGCGGTCGTGCGTCATCGGAAGGGGGCAGTTGACAAGGCCAAGCAGGTGCCCGGCTTCGTGGATGGCTACGCTTCGGACCACGCGCCACTCGCGAACCCCATCGCACAGGAGGGCATCGTTGCTGCACGTGATATCCCGGATCTCCCCCATGAAGAGGGCCCACGCTTCCGCGCCGAACGCGACGCCCGCAACGCGTTCACGATCGTACTTGCCATCCAAGAAAAGCGCGTGCATGACGACCGTATCCTCCGAGTCCTCATGCTCCTGATACTCGGCGTGGAAGTCCCGAAGCTCCTGCAACGAGTACCGGTAATCCTGCCCGTGTCTGGGGAGCTCTTGCTTGGAGACGATCTCGACATTCTTCTGCGTGATGCGCTCAATCTGCTGGATGAAGTGATCCTCTGCGTTGCGGTTTTGATCCCACAACGCGCCCGGCGAGTGACTGATCTCCACAAGGATCGTATCCGTATCACCGGCAAGGTACGCGGCGTGCTTGCTTCCAGGACCACGATCCCCAGGCGTGAACTGGTCCCCTGCCTCGCGGAAGGCCTCCGTGAGCGTCGCGCACCCGGAGGAGGCGACAAGGAGCACGGCGAACACCGCGAACCACCGGTTCAACATCGTCACGTCCCCAGGGACGAAGAGGCGCGGGGAAAAGCGTTGCGATTCATCCCCCGGGTCACCTGGACGCCCGTTAGCCCCTAAACCAGGCATGAAGCCGGTGTTTGATAACATCCCGCCAGCTTCGAAGCTCTACATCCGGCGTGCGCACCACGACCACCGTGCCTGGCGCTTTCAAGGCCACGTGACCGGGCACGCTTCGCCCAAGCGTCCGTTCCAGAAGCCCCGCCCGCGTAGACCCCATCACGACCGTGTCCGCGGCCTCGATCGCCCCGCCGAGGGCCTCATCCACATCGTCGCTGATGAGGACACGGACCTCGTAGGCCTCCTCGTCCATGCCCACTTCGGCCGCGGTTCGCCGGATCAACGCTTCCCCGTTGGCTCTCGACGCTTCATCCCCTGCGGGACTGGGGGGTTGCACGTTCACCAGGGTCATCGGGATCTCTCCCGCCTCCGCGCTTGAGAGATCAAGCCCTCTGCGCACGGCCGCGAACGTGTGCGGTCCTTCCCCGAGGAGAACGGTCACATCCTCCACAGGCGCTTTCGGGCTCTTCACGAGAACGACCTCGCAGGGAGCATCCCGAACCCCCGTATCCAGGTTGCTTCCAAGCATGAACCGCCGACGCGTAGGCTTGCCCGACCAACCCATCACGACGCCCGCAGCGCGCTCCTCCTTCGCGAGGTTCACGAGGGTCCGCCCCACGTCCCGTGCAAGGATGGCTCTGGACCGAAGGTTCACCCCGAACGAGACCGCGGGGCCTCGCGCGGCTTCCAAGATGGACCGCTGCTGGCTTAACCGCTCGTGCTCAAGCTCAAGTTCTTGCTCCAAGCCTGTTTGGGGGGGAACCTCGAGCACGTTCACAGCCACGATCTCCGCGTTCTCGCCTCCACGTTCGTGCGCGATGGCCGCGGCGAACCGAAGAAGATCGCCCTGCGTTTCGGGGTTCGCGACGGGCACGATCAGCCGGTACGGCCGTGTCGCATCCGGCGAAGCCGCCTCGGCGGCCGAGACGGCAAGCGCAGGCATCTTGTCCGGTCGCTCGCGGATGTACTCACCAAGCGCGCCCTGGATCGTGGTGTGACGCCGCGCGTACACCAAATACCAAGCGATGGCGCCCGCCACGAACAGGACGGCCACGATCTGCGCGCGGGGGTTCATGAAGAAGATAAGCCCCAGCGACAACACGATCCCAAGGATGGGAACGACGGGGTAAAGCGGGACCTTGAAGGATGGATCGTACTCGGGATGGTTCGTTTCACGGAGCACGATTAACGCGGCGTTCAACAACGCGTACACGATCAAGTGCAACACGCTGGCCGCCTCCGCTAGCACCGCGATGTCACGCCCAAGGAACACGACGAGCGCGAGGATCATAGCCCCCGTGACGAGGATGCTCCTGTACGGCGTGATGAAGCGGTCATGGATCTGGTTCAACCAGTCCGTGACGATCTTATCTCGGCCCATTGCGAAGTTGATGCGCGCTGAGGAGAGGATCGACGCGTTCGCCGATGACGCCGTGGCCAAAAGCGCACCAAGCGTCATCAACGTGGCCGCAGCCACCGCGAGCATGCCCGGGAAGGAAAGCTCGGCGACTTGCGCCACGGGGGCCTCCAAATCGAGGTTGGGCCAGGGAACGATGCCCAGCATGATCGTGACGAGGATCGCGTAGATCACCGTCACGACGGCCACGCTGCCAACGATCGCGATGGGCAGGTTCCGGCCAGGGTTCTCGATCTCCTCTGCCACCGTGGCGATCTTGGCATACCCCAGAAACGACACGAACACGAGCCCCGTGACGGGCAAAAGCTGCCCTGCGCCCAGCGGGGCCAGGCCTCCCTCGGAGACGAGCGTGGCCCAATCGAAACTGAACCAACCCACCACTGCGAGCACCCCAAGGATGGCCAGCAAGATCGTCACGATCAGCGTCTGAACGCTACCGGCTTCCTTCGCGCCCAAGTAGTTGACACCGATGAACACGACGCCCGCCAACAACGCGCCCACCTGGATCTCGTTCAAGAACAAGATCGATGGCAGCATCAAGAGCTCTCGAAGGTACTGCCCGAACCCGATGCAGTAAAACGCGGACGCGAAGGCAAGGCCCAACCAGTCCCCCAAACCAGAGATGGATCCAAACAGGGGGCCAAGGGACCGGTTCACGTAGTAGTACGCGCCCCCGGCCTTGGGCATGGCCGTTCCAAGCTCGCTGACGGAAAGCGCGTTCACCATCGCGATGGCGCCTCCAAGCACGAAGGCCCCAACGACGAGCGGGCCGGCCTCTTGAGCCGCGATGCCGGGAAGAACGAAGATGCCAGCCCCGATCATCGTTCCGATGCCGATGGCTAGGGCCGAGACGAGTCCCAGGTCCTTGGCTAGCTCGTGTTCGCTCATCGGGCAGGCATCCCCTCGCGCAGGCAACACCCTAGGTAACGTGGCGCTTGCCTTCGCACCCGGTTCCTAGCTGCCGACTCAACCCTCCCACAAACAACTTTCGGACCTTCCCATCCCCTTCATCGGGCTTCCTCGTACCCAGTGATGAACATCGCCAGAACCGGAACGATCTCCAAGCGCCCAAGCCACATCAGGACCGTCATCCAAACCTTGCTCGTATCAGGGAAGAAATTGTAGTTCCCGAACGGGCCAAGCGCTCCGAACCCGGGCCCGATGTTCCCGATCGTCGCCAACGAGGCGCTGATCCCCTCCAAAAGGCTCAGATGGACACCGTGCCGAGCCGAATCAAGCGTGATAAGGACTGCAGAGACCGCGAAAATGACCAAGTACAACATCGTGAAGACAAGGATCCCACGCACCGCGTCCTCATCCACCACGTACTTGCCCAACCGCACCGGGCGCACCGCGTGCGGGTTCGCGCTCGTGAAAAGCTCCCGATACATCGCTTTAGCGACCACGACCCAGCGCACAACCTTGATCCCGCCTGCCGTCGAACCCGCACACCCCCCGATGAACATGCCGAACAAGAGAACGATCTGCGCGTGGATATCCCACTGCGTGTAATCCGCCGTCGCATACCCCGTGCTCGTCATCAACGAGACGACCTGGAAAGCGCCCTGGCGAAGCGCGTTCTCGATGCTTCCCGCCGTTGCGCCCCCAAGCTCCATGACCGGCGCCGCTCCCCGGTACAAGAACAACGCGGCAAGCGCGATGAGGGAAGCAAGTATCCCGGCGTACGCGCGGAACTCGCTGTTCTTGAAGAGCACGCGCGCCTCGCCCTTGAGCACCTGCCATAAGAGCGCGAAGTTGATTCCAGAGACCACGATGAACGGGATTACCACCCACTGAACCGCGGCCGAGAACGCCGCGATGCTATCCGCTTGCGGGGAGAAGCCCGCGATGCTGATGGTGGTGAACCCGTGCGCGATCGCGTTGTACAAGTCCATGTTCGGGGCAAGCCCGACAAGATGCAGCGCGTACAGGAGCGCCACGTAAACCAGCGTCAACCCGAAGTAAATCATCCAAAGCGTGCGCGCCGTTTGCGCGATCTTCGGGGTGAGCTTTTGAAGCTCAGGACCGGGGGCTTCGCTTCGCATCAATTGAGCCCCGTTCACCGCCAGCTCAGGGAGGATCGCGATCATCAGCACGATGATGCCCATCCCACCCACCCACTGCGTAAGCTGACGCCACATCAAAACGGCATGCGAGTGCCGGTCGAAACTGATCTCCTCCATCACCGTCGCGCCCGTCGCCGTGACCCCGCTCATCGCCTCGAACAACGCGTTCACCGGGTGAGCAAGAACCGAATCCGTCCCCCACCCAGCCAGCACGTACGGGACCATCGCCGCCACCGCGGCCCCCAACCACGCAAGGGAAACGAAAAGAAGCGCCTCCTGCGCCCCCAGGTTCCGATCCGGCTTGACGCGCTCTATCGCTAAACCCAAAGCCCCCACGATGAGGATGGAGGCAACGAACACCCACACATCCTCCCCATAGATGAGGGCCACGACCAGCGGGATGAGCATCATACCGGCCATGTACTTCGTGACCGTGCCCACCATGCCCACGCTCGAGCGCCAATCGATACGCCAAACCATTCAACGGGCTCCTTTCCGCGACTGGACAAGCGGAGACAGGGTGACGTAATGAAACGCTCGGTCCATGCTTCAAGGGCGAATCAGGAAGCCATGCGAGCCAACTCGCCCACGAACGGTGTCTCGACGAACACCACGATGTGGTCCAGCGGCTTCAACATCGTTTGGCCCCGTGGGACCACGAGCTCGCCCTCCCGCGTGATTGCCCCGATGACGAAGCGCCCCTCCATCGTGTCTGCCAGATCCTCAAGCGTTTGGCCGACCAAATCGCTCCCGGGACTTAGCTCCAGTTCAAGCACTTCGGCTTGATCGTTCTCCAAGCGTGAGATGTTCTTGGTCGACTTCCCATACGTGAAGCGCGTGATCTCCTCCGCGATGACCTGCCGAGGATTCAAAACGATGTCCGTACCGATCTGCTGGAACAACGTCACGTAATCCCCGCCCTCCACGACCGACACCACGCGCGGGCACCCCAGGCGCTTGGCCAGCACGCTCACCAAGAGGTTCTGCTCGTCCTTGTCGATCGCTGCGATCACGATATCCATCTCGCCCACATGGTGCTCCGTCAGGAACTCCGCATCCGTAGGGTCATGCTCAAGCACCCGAG
>PWVY01000170.1 GCA_003561665.1 Thermoplasmata archaeon | reverse complement strand
ATGGAGAACGTATCAGCCTTCGTTCTAACATGGAAACAGCATTCAACGATCCCCCATCTTGCAAGCCATGGTACGTATTATCACCCAAAAGCCAGCCAGACACCCACATTCGAGGACTCAAACCTTGGAGAGAGAGTGGCCCTGACCTTAGGCCCCACCATGGATCCTACTTGATTTGAAGGTCACTCACGAGAACCGGTTCCACCCTTGGACTTCTTGAACATTTTTATGAAAAGTCCGTATGAAACATCATGGCAAATCAGGAGACGGTTGACGGTCGCTTCCAGAGAATAACCATCATGCTGGTGGCCCTGTTGAGCGCTGCCGCGTTGGCCGGATGCATCGGGGATGAACCTGAACGGGGGGACGCTGCGGCCGCGTTTGACTACGACTGCCAGGAGCTTACCTGCACGTTCGATGCCACCGCGTACGAGGAAGAACAAGACATCATGGACATCGAGTGGGTGTTCGGCGACCACACGTTCGCAGACGGTGCCCTCGTCGAGCACACGTTCGACGAACCCGGAACGTACGATGTCGAACTCTACATCTACCCTGCCGACGCGCCCGATATCCACGAGTTCACCCACCAAATCCAGGTCGAGGCCGACGAGGTCGAGCCCGAGGACCCTGACCCCGTGGATGAAACCGACGAAGCCGAGGACGAAGAGGACGGCCTCGTCGCCGCCTTCGATGTAGATTGCCTGGGTCCCGGCTGCACCTTCGACGCGGGCCCAAGCGAGCGCGCCGGCCCCCCCATCCAAACATACGCCTGGGACTTCGGCGACGGCTCCACAGAGGAAGGTCCCCGCGATGAAGTCAAGCACACCTACTTCGAAACAGGGACCCACACGGTCACGTTGACCATCACAGACGAAAACGACGCCACGGACACGACCACAAAGGACGTGGAGATCCCCTACGTGTACGAGGTGGACACGCACTGGATCTTCGAGATCGATGAGGACGAACGCCTATCCCCGCCCACCGTCACCGATGACGCCGTGTACGTCCCCTCCAGCGAGGGCACCGGGAAGCTCTACGAGCTGGACACGGCGACCGGTCAACAAGGCTTCGAGGCCAGCCCCATCGGATCCATCACGGCCCCCCTCGTCTGGCAGGATCTGCTCTTCGTGGGAGGCTCCGCCGGTCCCGCCCTCGACAAGGCCACCGGCGAGGTGGAATGGGAGGCCGGCGGCTTCGCCAGGCTGGAATCCCTAACCATCGAAGACGGCGTGCTGTACTTCGGCCTGTACTCCCACCACGAATCCGTGCACGCACACGATGCCGCAACCGGGGACGAACAATGGACCGCCTCCCTCGAAGCAACCTTCGGCGGGTTGACCGTGGCCGACGGCACCGTGCTCGTAGGCTCGCACGATGGCCTCCTCACCGCCTTCGACGCTGACACCGGCCAAGACCTATGGACGTTCGAGACCGAGGATGCGATCCGTGCCTCGCCTGTTGTGCATGAGAACCTCGTCCTCGTCGCCTCGCAAGACGACCACGTGTACGCACTGGACCTCGACACCGGGGAGGAGGAATGGACCTTCGAAGCCAGCATCCCATGGGGCGACACCCTCACGCTGTACGAAGGGACCGCCTACCTCAGCCAGCACGAGGGCCAACTCCTCGCATTCAATCCCGAAACCGGGGAAGAAGAATGGACCTTCGAGACGGTCGTGACATCTTTAGGCGGCCTCACGAACCCCACCGTCACGGATGGGACCGTGTACGTTGGCGACGGCACACAACGATTGTACACCCTCGACGCCGACACCGGCGAGGAAATCTGGCATTACTCCAGCGATATCGCCGGTAGCGTCCCCGCCGTGCACGATGGCGTCATCTACCTCGCCGCCGGCAACCAGCTGCACGCCATGAGCCCCTCCGACGCTTGAAAATCCACAACAGCCTGTGACCTCAGCGAAGGCGGCCCTCCCCAAGCCCTCACGGCCCTTCAGCGGACGCTCCAAGCAGTCCTCCATCCGCTCGGAAGAGGACGCGTTACAATCCGCTGAAGGCGTCCACCCTCCTCAACACGCCCGAACCACCAGAACGCATCCTCCCCCAACCAGAACACTCGAAACCACTCATCCCCCTCCAAAAACGCGCCCAAGCGAACCCTCGAGCAAAACACCCACAACCGGATAAACCGCAAGCCAAACCCCTGAACTCTATCATCAACAAGATGCGAACATCAAACCAACGAGAACAACACCCCAAACGATCCTACCACAACCCCGATCCACCCAAAGACAACAACCGCCGGTTCGCATCCTGCACCTCCTCCAACCGCTCCGGATCCTCCAACACAGCACGCACATCATCCACCAACTGGAACGACGCCGTCGAATCCCGCACGAAGGCCCCCTCCACGCCACGATCCAACAACGCCAACGCCGCCTCGCGATCCACCGCCTCCAACAACCGCACCGCCTCCGTCTCCAACCCCAACAACGCCTCCGCCACCGGTGGCTCCGGAACCGTGCTCACGATCAACGACGCATGCTCCGCCCGCGCCAACTCCCACACCATCGGCAACGAAGCATCCCCCGCCACGTAATTCTCCACCGCCGCCTCCACATGCTCCTCCCGCAACCGAGGATCCGACTCCACCACGACCACACGCTCACCCTCCTCCAACAACCGCCCCACCAACGGACGCCCCACCTCCCCAAACCCCGCCACGATCACATGCCCACCAAGCCCCTCTTCCACACGACTCTCCCGCACCACCCTCGACGGAGCCCGCTCCCCCAACAAGCGACGAAGCCAACGCTCGTACACCCCCGCCCCATACTCCACCGTCAACGCGCTCGTCACCATCGTCGCCGCCGCAGCCAACACGATCGCATCAAACAACCCCGGCGCCAACACCCCCGCCAAGAACCCATGGATCGCTATCACCAACGCGAACTCGCTCACCTGATCCAACCCCGCCGCCACCCTCGACGCCGTACGCGCATCGTACCCACGAAGCGTCAACACCACCATCGTCAACCCCGGCTTCACCACCGCCGTCGCCACCACCAACACGCCCACCCACGCCAACGCCTCCACACCCACCCACGACACCAACGCGCCAAGCGTCACAAAGAAAATCGCTGAAAAGAAGCTCTGAATCGAATCCAAACCGTTCAACATGCTCAAGTAGCGCTCCGCGTCCGCCCGGATCGCCAACCCCGCCGCGAACGCACCCACCACGATGCTGATCCCCACCAACTCGCTCGCAGCCAAGAACCCCACCAACACCGTCACCGCCCCCATCGTCATCAGCTCCTGCGAGGACCCAGCCAACCACTCCAACGCGCCGAACAAGAACCGGTTAATCACGAACGCCACCGCGAAGAACACCACGCCCCAAGCCAACGCATCCGCCACCGGCAACCCCACCGCCAAGGCGGTCAACACCAACACGAGCACCACCGCGAGCAAATCCTCCAGGAAGTGCACGCTGTCCGCCAACCACCCATGCACCTTGCGGCCCACGATCGCCTGCCGCAGGTTCTCGCTGCCCACGATGGTTGAACTCAACGCCGCCGCGATGCCCAGGTACGTGGCATCCCACAGGGAAAGGCCCCACCAAAGAGCAAGCCCTATCACGACCGTGCCAAGCACGAGAATCTGTGCCAAAGCGACCCACCCGGCATCCGTGAACGTGACCTTCACGCGGGTCAAATCCTCGCGAACACCGAACCCGAACACGAGGAACGCGATGCCCCATTGGGCTAGCGTCAACAACTCCCCTTCCGCGACGAAGGGCCCGATCATCAAGCCTGCCACAATCAACAGCGGCACGGTGGGGAGATCCCATCGGCTTGTGACAAGCAAGAGCGCGCCAGCCGAGATGAAGACCAGGGCCAAGGCGGTCAAGAGGTCAGCCAAGCGGGTTCCCCCTGAGCTTTTCATGCGCGTCCTCAAGCTTCGACTCGAGCGTTTCTCTCCCCTCCCGGTAGGCCTCCAAAAGGCCGATCAGGCTTTGCACAGTCAAGGACGCGGGCATGATCACGTAGTCCGCGCCCGCCTCGTACATCCTCACAGCGTCCTTGTGGTTCTCGGCCTCCATGAACACGAGCGCATCGTCCGCGGTCTCGTCGATGAGGCGTGCGTTGATCTCAGTCTGAGCGCTTGAACTGAGCACGAAGCTTGCTTTGGCTAGGTTGGCTGCCTTGCGAACCTCTCGATGCCGCAAGTCACCATAGATCACATCGAACCCGGCTGCTTTGAGCGTGTCCACGTGATCGGTCCGGCGATCGATCACGATCACGTCGTCGAAGTGCTCATCAAGGAGAGGAAGCACGCGCCGAGTGATCTCATCGTACCCGATGGCGACCGCGTGCCCCTCGTAGGTACGGAGCGCCACGTCGCGCTTTTCCTCGCTCTCCCACCGGGAAAAGAAGGGGCGAACGCGGTCGTAGATCTCGTTGTTGTAGGTGATCACGTACGTTGAGAACGTCATGGTCCCCAACGCCATCAGGCTCAAGAAGCCCAGCACCTGCGCGTCGATGAAACCCTGCGCGAGAGCAAGCCCCCCCACGACGAGGCTGAACTCACTAACCTGGATCATGTTGATGCTCCCCAAGAAACTCGTCTCCACGCTGAACTTCTCTCGATCAATGAGGTAGAACATGATCCAGAAATTCCCCACCAGGAGGATGATGCTCGCGATGACAGCCTCCACCCAGTATGCAAGAAGGTCGTCCGCCGCCAGGTGCAAACCGATGCTGGAGAAGAACACGAGAATAAAGAAGTCCGTCAAGGGGGCGATGCGCTCCTCCAGCTCCGTGCTGTAGGGCAACTGCGCGATGCTTAAGCCCGCAAGGAAAGCACCAACCTCCACGCTAAGGTTGAAATGCTCGGTGACGAGGATGAACACGAACGCCCACGCGATCCCGAGCAAGAAGAACACATCCTTCTTATCCGCGATCGTCTTGAAAAGCCGCGGAAGCACGTACCGTGACGATGCGATGGCGATGAACCCGATCGCGACCATCATGCCCAACACCACCAGGAGCGTGACCCCGATCTCCCGAGGGTTCGCGATGTTCTCCGCGCTGAACATCGCCAACACGATGACCAGGTAGATGTCCTGGATGATCAGGACGCCCACATCGATCTTCCCCGGAAGCGTCGTGATCTCATCCTTGTCCGTGAGCACCTTCACGATGATGGGCGTGGCCCCGAACACCGTCGCCAAAGCGATCACGACCGTCTCCGTCATCGAGAACCCCAACACGTACGCCACACCGAACGCAAGCGCCGTCTGCAAGACGGTCTGCAGCACGGCGATGTTGATCACCGGCCTCAAAATCTCGCGGATGTCATCCAACCGCATCTTGATGCCAAGCAGGAACAGCAAGAACCCCAGACCCAACTCAGCCATCAGCTCGACAAGGCCCTCTGCCGTGACCACATCGAACATCACCGGACCCAGCACCAGCCCCGTGGCCAGGTACGCTACGATGGTCGGCTGGCCCAATTGGCGCGCGATTAACCCCATCACCGTCGCCGCCGCGACGATGATCGCGAAATCCGCAGCCAACGCAATGGTCGTCACTCAACGACCCCCCACACGGACGAAATCATCATCCCACAGGCTATCGGGTCCATCCGGAGCACGTTCGCGATCAGAACCCCCTACGCAAGAACCAAGAGGAGACCATCAAGGCTCCGATTCGTCCCATGATGGCCATGAACCTTTACGTCCTTCCCCTCCATCAATCGACGTGTCCACAAGGGAGAGCTTGCCCCAGGCCCGAGACAACCTTGAGCGAGCCCAAGAGGAGGCCGATGCGCGGTTCAATGAATGGGCCGCGCTCCTTGCCAAAGAGGCGGCTGAGGATGCGCTCCGCGTCGTCGCCCACGAGGAGGGTATCCAGCTTCCAAGAGGAGAGAAGGTGAAGGACTTGGCGCGGAGCGTGTTCGAAGAAGCCCCAGAGCGCGATGCGTTGCTAGCGGCTAGCGAGGGCATCGACGAGGTGCATGATCCTGTCGAGGTGGACTTGGAGACGGCCAGTGTGGAGGCGCGGGAGGGAGGCAACGTGGAGTACGTTCGGGACGAGCAGGCTCAAGAGGTTATCCGGTTGGCTACGCGCATCGTGGATGCGTGCGAGGAGAGGTTGCGCTAAGCGGTTTCTTGGTGCGAACACCGGTGCCTTGTTCGGGGAGGCGAACGGTTTTCCACGACGGTTCGAGTCTCAAGCGAGATCATGGTGGGTACTCGTACGCGTGAGGGTCCCTCCGGTTGGCCGTACGCGTTTTTCCCGATGCGCATGGCAGAGGGCTTAACGGGCCCTATCCTTCCCGTGTACGCTGCAGCGTTCGCGGGGGCTAGCGCGTCCCGGATCGGGATGATGGAGGCCAGTTTCCAGCTTTTGGCGGTTTTGGGAGCGTTCGTGTGGGGGCGTTCGAGCGATCAGGTGGCCAAGCGGAAGGCGTTCATCATCTTGGGGTTCGTGGGTGGCGCGGTTTCGTTGTTGGGGATGGCGTTCACGCGGAGTTTCTGGGTGTTGTTCGCGTGGCGGTCCGTGTTCGGGTTGATGAGCATGGCGTACGGGGCTGCAGCGGGGGCGTTGGTGGCAGATGAGAGCACGGAGGAGACGATCGGGGAGCGCATGGGGCGCTTGCAGGGCATAAGCGGCGTGGGGTTCGTGGTGGGGTTAACGGTGGGTGTGGGGTTGGCGTTCGTGCAGCCGACGCGCATGTTGTTCGTTGTGGGTGGCGTGGTGTCGTTGGTGAGCGTGGGGTTGGGGTTGGTGTGGATCCGGGAGCCTTCCTCGCATTTGACGCAAAAGGAGGTGCATCAGGTGTTCCGGAATTTCCAGATCCCGTTCCAGATGAGCGTGCAGCGGCGCATGTTCAACCCTGCAGGGTTGGTGTACCGGCCGCGGTTGGAGGGGGTTGAGCGTCGGGCGTGGGGGTACTTGTTGGCGATCTTCATCGCGTTCATGGGGACCACGGCGGGGTTCGTGTTGTTCCCGTTGTACTTGTTCGAGGCTGGGTTGAGCGAGTCGGTGATTTTGGGGCTTTTCATCTTGGCTGCGGCCATCAGCGCGGTCTTGTTCGGGCCCGCGGGTCGCGTGGCGGACACGATCGGGTTTCGTCCGTTGCAGATCGGGGCGGTGGGGGCGCGTTCGGGCATGTTCTTGTTGTTGGTGGTGCCGTTCTTGTCGCCGTTGGTGGCGGCGATCTTGTTGCTGATCATCGGTGGCGTGACGTGGGCGATCATCAACACGACGGGGCCGGCGGCGTTGTTCAAGGGCATGCAGATCCGGGACAAGGGGGAGTTGATCGGGTTGTACAACATCGCTGTCGGGCTAGGCAGCTTGGTGGGCGCGTTGATGGGTGGGTTCATTGCGCAGTACGTGGGATGGCAGGGGTTGTTCGTGACCGCGTCCCTGGTGGGCTTGGTGAGCGTGTTGATCCTTGCCCGCGTCGTGTACCCGCCGGATAACCAAGCACGCCCCGGTCCCGCTGCTCCCACGCCCGGGTGATGCGCGCGCAGGGTTGAAGCAAAACAACCAAGCCCTCGCGTAGCCTCGAGGAGGCCCCAGAGGCGCCCTGATGAACCACGACGAACACGAGCAATCCCCACGCACGCACGGCCAACGAACCGCTCCGACCGGGTCGAACAACATGGAGACGCACGTCACCGTCGTGGGCGTTCTTTGCCTCGTCGTCGCCGTGCCCCTTCTCCTCGCAGGGCTCCTCCTTTTCCTGGGAAGCTTGGTGGGCGCCGGGTTCGCCACCGCGTTCGCGGACGTGCCCGCCCTTGGACCCCTCATCGCGGGCGCGGGTCTCATCGCGGGTCTTCTCATGGCCGCGTTGAGCCTTCCCGGGTTGCTCGCCGGGATCGGGCTTCTCCAACAGCAAGCCTGGGCCAAGATCTGGGTCTACGTCATCGCCGCCATCAGCCTCTTCAACATCCCCATCGGCACCCTCTTCGGCATCTACGCCATCTGGGTCATGAACCGCCCCCAAACCCACGCCCTCCTCACCTAACCCTGCGCCCTGTCCGCATCGCGCACCAACCCTCACCCGCATCCCGGGCAAACACCAACCCCCCACGT
>PWVY01000326.1 GCA_003561665.1 Thermoplasmata archaeon | reverse complement strand
GGTTCGTGACGGGGTGTGGTCGGGCAGGGTGTCTGTTCCCTAAGGTTTATGCCTTAAGAGCTATACTCATATATTCAATGGAACAGTTGAATAATGAGGGTCATCGGCGTTTCAAGGACGACCTCTATGAAGAGTTCGCGCGCACGGGCAAAGCGCTCGCTCACCCCAAGCGGCTTGAGATCCTTGACCTTCTCGCACAGAAGGAACGAAGCGTGAAAGGCCTGGCCGAAGCGATGTCCATCTCCGTCGCCAACGCCAGCCAACACCTCCAGACCCTCCTCGAAGCCAACCTCGTCCAAACCCGCAAAGAGGGCACGTACCGCTACTACCAACCCACCAGCCGGGACGTGATCGCGCTCTGGAGGAGCCTGCGCGATGTGGGCCAACGCCACAACGCCACGATCGACGCCATCGTCGAAGAGACCCTGGGACCCCGCGAAGGCCTCCAAGCCCAAGACCCACAACAGGAGATCCAAAACGCGGACAAGGGAGAGGTGATCTTGCTGGATGTTCGCCCCAAAGGCGAGTACGAGGAGGCTCACCTTCCCGGAGCCCGCTCGATCCCCATCGACGAGATCGAAGAACGCCTCCACGAACTCCCAAGCGATACGCCCGTGCTCGTGTACTGCCGAGGGCCCTTTTGTGTGTACAGCGACCAAGCCGTCCACACCCTCACCAAGAACGGGTACGCTGCCCAACGCCTCGAACCCGGCCTCTCCGACTGGAAAGCACTCAACGTGCCCCTCAAGGAGGCTGAAGCCTGATGAACGACAACCGCAGTCTCCGCTGGGGCGTGTACCTCATCATGGCCGCTGGCGCGATGGCCATCGCCAGCGGGCTTAGCATGCTGGCCCGTTTCTTCACCCAAGCCGGGTACGAAAGCGGCGTTGACGCGCTCGGAGGCGTCACCAGTCAACAACTCGCCCAAACCAACCCCGCCATGCTGAGCTACATCACGCACCTGCACGTCAACGTAGCCGGGTTGTCCATCGCGCTTGGCCTCGCCGTCATCGCGCTTGCATGGTACGGGATCAAAAACGGGCACCGATGGGCTTGGACCACCGCCATCCTCCTCCCAGCCGTCTACTTGACACACAGCGTGCCGGTGCACCTCACCGCTGATTTCGCGTACGACGCCACCGTGCACCTTGGCCCCATCGTGATCGTTGTCCTCACCCTCGCCGCAGGAGCCCTCCTCGCCCACCGTGGCCTCCAAAAGCACGCTCGGAGGACCCCCGCATGACCACGATCACCACTCAAGAACTCCAAGACCGCTTGAACAAGAACGACCCCGTCACCGTGCTGGACATCCGCCCCAGGGACGACTACGAGGACTGGCACGTCCCCGACAGCTTGAACATCCCAGCAGCCAACGAACTTGCACGCGGCGACACCACGAGCCTTGAGGATCTCACCGTGGACGAAGAGCCCGTCGTGACCGTGTGCCAGAAAGGCATCATGGCACGAGAAGCCACGCAAGGCCTCCGCGAGCGTGGCATCCACGCCCTCACCCTCGAAGGCGGACTGACCGCATGGAGCACAGCCTGGAACACCGCCAGCCTCACCCTGCCCGAAACGGAGACTACAATCATGCAAGTCCGCCGCATCGGGAAAGGATGCCTCTCCTACATCGTCGCCAACCAAGGCGAAGCCGCCGTCATCGATCCCGCCCTCGATGCAAGCCTTTTCCAACGCATCGCTGAAGAGAACGGGTGGCGCATCACGAACGTCCTCGAAACCCACCTCCACGCCGACCACGTCACCCGCGCAAGACCCCTCGCACAAGCCACCAACGCCGAGCACCGGATCCCCGTGGGCGAACCAGCACGCTTCGACCACAGCCCCATCCAACCGGGTGACCGCATCCCCGTTGGCAACGCCCGGATCGAAGCTCTCGCCACGCCCGGGCACACGCCAGGAAGCCAAAGCTTCCTCCTCGACGAGGCCGCCGTGTTCACCGGGGATACCCTCTTCGTCAACGCCATCGGTCGCCCGGATCTGAAAGCAGACGGGAACGAGGAGGAACAAGCCAGGCTCCTTCATGCATCGATCGAACGATTGCTCACGCTTGGCGAGGAAACCGTCGTGCTCCCTGCACACTGCGATCGACCTCTGGGCTTCGATGAATCCATCGAAGCAGCGTACCTGGGTGATCTTCCCGAACGCATCGGGCTTGTTGGCCTAGCGGAGGATCGTTTCGTGAGCGAGATCCTTCACGGGCTCCCCGAGCCCCCCGATAACCACGAGATCATCGTTGAGCACAACCGGGAAGGCTCGGTGCCCACCGGCAGGCTCCCTGAACTTGAGGCTGGAGCGAACCGCTGCGCGGCCGGGTCCTGACCGATGACAAGCCAGCCTGTTCAGGGCATCCGCGCGAACTGGAAGCAGTTCGCGTTGCAACTGGTGACCGTGTTCGCGGTGGGGCTCGTGATGGGGGCCGAGCGCAACGTGGTGCCCATCATGGGGGAGGAGATCTTCGGCGTGGAGAGCCTCGTTGTCATCGGTTCGTTCGTTGCCAGTTTCGGTGTCGTGAAGGCGGCGTTGAACTTGTACGCGGGGAAGTGGGCGGACGCGTATGGGAGGAAGCCTGTGCTCATCGCGGGTTGGGTCTCCGCGTTGCCGATCCCGGTGTTGTTGATCTATGCGCCTTCGTGGGGGTGGGTGGCGGTGGGGAATGTTCTGTTGGGGGTCAACCAGGGGATCGCGTGGAGCATGAGCATGATCGCGAAGATCGAGTTGGCGGGTCCAAGCGAGAGGGGGCTGGCGGCGGGGTTGGATGAGGCGTTTGGGTACTCGGGGGTGGCGTTGGGGGCTTGGTTGACGGGCGTGATCGCGTCGGGGTATGGGTTGCGTCCGGAGCCGTTTTACTTCTTGGCGCTTGTGATTCTCGTGGCGTTTTTGATCGCGGTGTTCTTCATCCGGGAGACGCTGCCGTTCGCGAGGGTGGAGGCGGGAAGCCATGCGAAGAGGGGGGGTGGTGAGGGTGGGGATGCGGGGTTGTCGTTTGGGGCGATCGTTCGGAGGGCGACGTATGGGGATCGGACGTTGTTCGCGGCGGCGCAGGCGGGTCATGTGGAGAATTTTGTGGATACGTTGGTGTGGATTGGGTTCCCGTTGTTCTTGATCGGGCAGGGGTTGAACGTGGCGGAGGTGGGCGTGGTGGTGGGGGCGCATAGTGGTGCGTATTTCTTGCAGGTGTTCACGGGGCGGTTGGGGGATCGGGTGGGGCGTAAGCCGCCGATCGTGGTGGGGTTTTTCTTGGCGGGGTTGGGTGTTGTTGGGATGGTGTGGGTGGAGGGGTTGGCGTGGTGGGTGGTGTTGTCGGTGGTTTCGGGGGTGGGGATGGCGTTGCATTACCCGAATTTGATCGCTGTGGCGAGCGATGCGTCGCATCCGTTGTGGCGGTCGACGGGGCTTGGTGTGTATAGGATGTGGAGGGATCTTGGGTACGCGGTGGGGGCGGTGTTCATTGGGGTTGTGGCGGATGTGTTCTCGTTGGTGGTGGCGTTTTACGCGGTGGGGGGGTTGATGTTCGTTTCGGGGTTGTTCGTGGTCGTAGCGATGGAGGAGACGCATCCTCGGTTGGGGACGCATGAAAGCGTGGGGAGCAAGTAGGCGGGTTTGGGCGTGTGGGTTGGGTGGGACCGTTTTCTTTTATGGGAGCGTGGCTTGTGGGCGTTCGCGTTGCGCCTGTAGCCCAGTCCGGATAGGGCGCTGGCCTCCTAAGCCAGTGGTCGTGGGTTCAAATCCCACCAGGCGCGTTTGGAGGAGGTCTCTTGGTCGATGTTTTGCTCGATCAAGGGATCTGTTTTCATCCTGGACTGCTGGTTCTTGCTTCGTAGATGCCTATCTTGGCGCTTCTTTAGCGTCTTCGCGTCGAATGGTTTCGGGGACCCGATGTTTGCTTTCAAATCCTTCGGGTGAATCGGAAGGGCGATGGTCGAACGAAGCCTGGGGTCGCTTCCTTCATCTCGCTGCCTCAGTGTCAGCCGCACTACTGCGGGCAAGGGCGATGGTTAGGCTATGTCCGCATCTCCTATCCGGGACTTCGAGATCAGCAACCATGCCGCCTTGCAAATGTCTCGACGGGGGATCTCCTTGGCCGAATTGGAAGCTGTGCTTGACAGTCCGGACCAGAGGTGGCAAGTCAGAACCGATAGGGATGTGCTGCAAGCGCGACTCCGAAGGGATCCAACCGGAAAGGAGTATTTGGCGAGGGTTTTTGTGGACGTGAACCGAGTTCCACCTGTGGTCGTCACAGCCTACTTCACGAGCAATATTGGCAAGTAGTGGAGAAGCCGGTCATGATCGCACGCTACGATCCTTCGACCGACACTCTGACCCTCGTCCTCAGAGAAGATGTCGAGGTTTCGGAAAGCGACGAGGAAAAACCCGGCGTAATCCTCGACTATGACGATGAAGGAGCCCTCGTCTCGATAGAGATCCTGGACGCGTCCCAGCGCGTCACGCACACGCAACGCTTCGACTACGCTGTGCTCGACGAAGACCCTCTCCCCGCGAAAGGCTAAGCCCCTCCTGAAAGTCAGGCATCCAGCGCTCGGGTTTGTTTCTCAGTCGTGAAGATGCATAAAGGAGGGCGTACTCGCCCGGAACAGACATCTTCGGGTCAACGGCCGTGGATCCTCCGGCGGGAACGAGCGTGGTCTAAACGCTTTGAGCTTGGGAGGCCTAGAAGAGCGCCCACACGAGCACAGCGAACGCGGCGAGCTGGAAGGATCCCTCGATGATGTGCGCGATCATGAGGTCCCCTGGGAAGAGGACGTTGTACGAGAAGGCTTCAGCCCCGAGGCTGGTAAGCAACAGGAAAAATCCTCCCGTCAGGCGCAGCATGCGAGGGTCGTTGGTTTTCCGGTAGGCTCGAACGCCGAGAACGACGAGCACGGTCGCTAGTAGGGCGCTTGCAAGGCCCAGCGTGATGAGTACGGGCATCAAGTGTTCCATCGGTTCACCTCAAACTCGTCCAGAGCCGGTGCAGTCTCTCTTCAGGTGTTTCGAGCAACCGCCATGTGGCGTTTACGTCCCCTTCCTCAATCGTGACTTGTGCAAGCTCGACGCGGGCGCGGTATGTGTCCATCGGGTGCCCTTCCCGCATCACGCCGCCTGCAACCTCGATGAGGCCCCATTCTTGGAGTTGGTCGATGCGGCGGTATGCACTGCTTCGTGGCACGTCTGTTTCCTCGATGATCTCTTGCGCGGTCACGGCGCGGGTTTGCGTCACGGCGAGGATGCGTCGGTCGTGCGGGTTCTCGATCCCTTGGATGACGGCCTCGGGCGTGATGGGCGTGGGTTCAGGCCGGATGGACGTCATCGCCAGGCGGGCTCCTCATCCATGGGATGCGTTGAGTGTCTTTCGTTCTCGTCCTCATCTGGCGCGTTCACCCGCCTTGCACGATGACGGTGCCTGTCATGCCTTGGTAGGATTCCTCGTCTGCGTCGTAGAAGGCGTGCGGGCTGCAGTGGTAGGTGTACGTGCCTTCTTCCGTGAACGTGTAGGACCAGGATTCGCGGGCGGGGATCTCGCCGCTTTCGACGCTTCCATCGTCGAACGTGACATCATGCCAAGCGCTGTCCTTGTTGACCCATGTCACGGTCGTGCCTGGCTCGATGGTGATGGTTTCGGGTTGGAAGGCGTAGTCGCGCATCTCCACGACGATATCGTCCCCGTCTTCCGCGGTGGCTTCGGTATCCTCTGGTTCGTTGTGGGAGGTATGCTCGGTTGGGTTGAGGCCTTGCTCGGCGAGGGCTTCTTCGAGGAGGATGGGGCCGGCCTCTTGGAGCGCGGCGTGGTATTCTTCGCCGACCGCGAGTATGGTGAGCATGCCGCGGGGGTAATCGCCCCATCCGTCCCCGGTGGCGTTCGCGGTCACGTGGGGGACCACGTGGCAGTGGAAGGGCCAGATGCCTTCGCGGTCCACGGTGGTCTCCATGACGACGCTTTGCCCGGGGGCGACGTTGCGCACGTCGGTGGGCACGGCATGCTCGGGTCCTGCGATGCCTTCCCAGCTGTCGGGTGTGTGGCCGTGGATGTGCATCGCGTGCGCTTTGTACCCGGCGTTGACGATGTGCACGCGCACCGTGTCGCCTACGTCTGCGAGGATGGGTTGCGTGGCGGGGAAGCTTTTGCCGTTGATGGTGAAGTAGTTGTAGGCGGGCATCGCGCCTTCGTAGGGGGTCGCGTTGTCGTAGATGGCCCATTCGTCGAGCACCATGACGTGCTCGACGTCCGGCTCTTGGGCGTCTTTTTCTTCCACGATGAAGACGCCGTACATGCCGTGGTCCATGTGTTCGTGCGTGTCGAAGTGGCAGTGGTAGATGAACGTGCCCGTGGGTTCTGCGGTCCATTCGAACGTTTTGGCCTCGCCGGGGTGCACGACTTGGTGGTGGCCGAGGATCTCGGCGCCGGCTTGGTCGGCTTCGAAGGGGTGCCATCCGTGGAAGTGCACCGAGTGAGGGATATGATGCGTGTTTTCGAGGGTCACGCGCACGAGGTCGCCTTCTGTGACGCGGATGGTGGGCCCTGGCACGCCGCATGCTTCGTCTCCGTGGACGGGTTCGACAGCGTCGCCTTCTGCGCAGAAGGCCCACACGGCCTCCGTCACGCCGGGGTGAACCTCCCATTCCATCTCTTCGACCCACATGTGGATCTCGTGCACCTGCGCGTGAGGGTTGGATGCTTGGGGGAGGTCACCAACGCAACCGGCCAAGGCGGCCGTGAGGAGCGTGAACGCGATGAGCGCTGTTTTCTCCATGGAGGGAAGGTCGCTGGACCTAGCTTAAGGGGTGAAGGCGAATCTCACGCGTAAGATTCCGTCCTGAAGCCTTCGCGAATGTCCCATTCGAGGCTCAAGGATCCGTCCTGGATGTTGAGGTGGATGTCGCGAAGAGGGCAAACGTAGCGGTCCATGGGGCGTCCTTGTTCGACGGTGGTGTCGACTACGCGTAGGAGCCCGGTCTCTTCGAGCTTGTTGATGCGTCGGTAGAGCGTGCTTTTGGGGATGTCGGTTTCATCGAGGATGCGTTTGGCGGAGATGGGGCCATCTTGAGCTTGAGCGATGACTTCTCTATCGTGCGGACTGGATAAAGCCGTCAGCACCGCGCCTTCCTCCAGGGCTCGTGACTGCTTTTGCAGGTACATCAACCCAGGGACGCCGTGTTGGGTTGATGGGGTTGACCAAGTGAACCTCACACGCTCCAAAGGGACTCTACGTTGGTTTAGCTTGTTTCGGGAGGTTTCTCGGGGGCTCGAAGGGCTTCGATGCCGGGGAGCTTGTTCCCGGCCAATTGTTCGAGGAGCGCGCCTCCAGCGAGGGAGATGTGGTCGAGTTGGCTGGGGTCGATGCCGCTTTCGCTGAGCGCTCCTACGGTGTGGCCGCCGCCGACGATGGCGTACGCGTCGCCTTTGGCGGCGGCTGCCAGGACTTGCGCGGTTCCTCGGGAGAAGTTGGTTTTTTCGTACACGCCCATGGGGCCGTGGATGATGGCGGTGCCGGCGTGCGCGATGGCGTCGGCGAATCGGTTGGCGGTTTCGGATCCGATGTCTTTGGCGCCGCCCTTGGCGGGGAGGTCTTCGATGGGGATCTCGAGGCGTTTGCCGCCTTCTTGGATGGCGACATCCCGGGGGAGGATCAGGCGGTCTTCGTTGGCTTCCAGCAGGGTGCGGGCTTGGGGTAGGAGTTCGTTCGCGTTTCTTTCTTCGAGGATGGCTCGGGTGCCTTGACCGGTGTCGACGCCGTTGGCTTCCAAAAGGAGCATGCCGAGGAGGCCGCCGGTGAGGAGGGTGTCGATGCGGTCGTTGGTGAGTTGGTGGAGGGCGACGTTGAGGCTGTTTTTGATCTTGACGCCGCCAAGCGCCATCACGTGGGGTTTGGGTTGGTCTTGGATGCCGTCGAGGGTTTCGATCTCGCGTGCGAGGTTTGGACCGGCGACGCTTGGGAGGCGTTGGGGGGGTCCTGTGATGCTGGCGTGGTCGCGGTGGGTGACGGGGAAGGCGTCGTTGACGTAGATGTCCGCGTGTTGTGTGAGGCGTTGGATCCATCCTCGCTTGGCGTGCTCTTCTGGGTTCGTGTCCTCGGT
>PWVY01000271.1 GCA_003561665.1 Thermoplasmata archaeon | reverse complement strand
GTTCAAGCCGTGACCTGATCAACCAGAGACAACCCGTTCCTCCAGTCTTACAGGGAACCTGATTCGCTGATTTCGGCAACCACAAGACCCTCTACCGTCAGGTCGCCCGCCACGTGTGAAGCAAGATTTAAGTAGGGTCTAATGGACGGTGGGGATGCCCGCGGGACGCCCGTGGGCATGTTGCCGAACCTGCACGCATCCGCTTTCGACCGTGACGTGACCGCGCGATCGTGAACGGCCCACAGCTCCATAGCGAACGCTATGGAACGGGCCCGTTCACATCGCAACGAAGCCTCATGGTTCTCGCGATCGACGAACCGGTCGTGGATGTTGACCCCCCATCAGCCTGGGAGCTGTCAGTCCACGAGCATCGCTCGTCCCCTTAGCGGAGCGTGCGTCGAGAAACCGCATCGAACACGCAAACGAGGGAACAAACATGGCGATCAACAACGAACGACTGGCGAAGGTCCAAGAGTACGGGCTCACCGAGTACGAAGCCCGAGCGTACCTGGCGCTCCTCGATTTCGAGGTTGCACCGGCAAGCAAGGTCGCGCGTTTGGCGCGCGTACCGCGAACGAAGATCTACCAGGCTCTCGAGGGATTGGAAGAGAAGAAACTGGTCCGGGTCATCCCCGAGCGACCCAAACGATTCGTGGCACAACCGTTCCACAACCACATCGACCAGCTCAAACGCCAAGCCGAGCGGGAAGCCCAACAGCTCGAAGAGAAAAAGCAAGCCCTCGCGGACGAGTTCACGCCCAAAGGCACCGTCAACCTCGAGGATCCCGGCCAGTTCATCATGGTGCGCTCACGCGCGAACGTCACCGAGAAGGTGATGAGCCTCATCGAGAACGCGGAAGAAAGCATCGTCGTCCTGGGCAGCGAGATGGCGCTTGCCCGGTTCGAGTACTTCACGCCTGGTCTCGAAGAGGCCGCGGAACGAGGCGTGCTCTTCTCCGCGATCGGTCCCCTCACCGACACAAACCAAGAAGCGTGCGAGGCGCTGGAGGAACACGGGCGCGTGCTCTCGTTCTCGAAAGCAAACCACGGACAATGCCTGATCATCGTGGACGGAGAGGAGGCCTTGCTCGTGCACGCATGCCCGGACGATTCGCACCTGTTCCAAGGCGAGGATGTCGCGCTTTGGACGGACGATCAAGCCATGGTGCAAAGCCTGGAAGGCATCATCGAGATCGCGCTTCTGGCCGCCACAGGCGATGCGCCCGCCAAAGCGGCCGTTCCCGCCTAGGAGGCACCCCATGTCCGCCACGCAGCGTGACAACTCCCAACCCAAGACCCCTGAGCCTGACACGCGACACACTGCGGAGCCTGGAGAAGGCCCCGCGTTGCCGAACCCGCAAGAGGACGGAACCATGGACGCATCCAAACCCGCTCGAAAGATCGAGGCGACGCTTGCCCGCATGGCGCTGGTCCGTCGCCACGTCCTCAGCGTGAACGGCGCCTACCCCGCCCCCGACCAAGCCTAACGGATCAACGAACACGAGGTGTTGCCCCCATGAACGACCGCGACCCGCGCAAGGCGCTCGCCATCCTGGCAGGCCTAGCCTTGGCGCTTGGAGCGGTCGGAAGCACCATCGCGGTGCAGCCCACGGCCACGAACGAGGTCATGACCGGGCACACGAGCTGGATGGAAACCAGCACCAGTTACGACGGGTGCCTGGCCGGCATCGCTGGCTTGATCCTGCAGAAAGTGACCTGGTTCAACGGGCAAACCCTCTTCGAGACTTCAAGCGGCACCAGCGAAGACACATGGGTCTACTTCACCGACGGAGGCCTCGACGCCGACGAGAGGATCGATCCCACGAGCGAGGATCTGTTCCGATCCAACGAAACGTACGAGTTCGAGGACCCTAACCGCGACCACACATGGACCGTCAAGGAGTACTACGTCAACAAAGGCTTGCCAGGCATCACTGGTGTCGACGGCAGCCCCGGCGATCAGGAACCTGGGCTTGAGCAAGACCGTCTTTACATCTGGGCTGTGAACGTCAGCGCGCAACCGTTCCACGATTCCACCATCGACCAGGACTACAACTTCGTCGGCATCCTCAACACGTGCAAGTTCGACGAGGATCCAGCACGCACGGTCGAACATGACGACCAGAACGACCACGACAAAAGAGGCGACGAGGACCCCCACGACCCAAAATGGCAGCACGACAGCAATAACCCTGAAGGCGAACACGAACACGACGTGTACACCGTCGACATCTGGATCGGCGGCGAACCCAGCCTCTTCCTCGGTAGCGAGCTGCTTGGATCCTCCGACAAGGACGGCGGAGGTGACGCGTCATGACCACGCGACCACCCCCCACAGTACCCCTTACCAATAACACGCGCGCGCGAGGAGATCCTCTCCACGTACGCGCACCTCACTCACTCCTCACCGTCACGCGGCCCAAGCTCTCCGCTTGGACCGTTGACCGCTGCTCAGCCACGAGCAGCGTTTGCCGAACCCGCACGCGGCCGCCCCTGTCTCTTGAAGGGCTGCCCGCCGCCACGCAACATCGTGGCGGAGCGCGCCCCGGAAGGGCACGCCTGACAAGAGACGAGGTGTAGAGCATGGCAATACAGAAAGAACACATGGAGAAGGTCCAGGACTACGGGCTCACCGAGTACGAAGCCCGCGCCTACTTGGCCCTCCTCGAGCTACACGGAGGAACCGCTCGCGAGGTTGCAAGCCTCTCGCGCGTCCCCCGCACCAAGATCTACCAGGTCCTCGACGACCTGCACGAGAAACGGCTCGCGGAGGTCGTCCCCGAACGCCCCAAGAAGTACATCGCTGTCCCGTTCGAGCAATACCTCGAGCGGTTCGAAGCCGAGTACAAAGACAAGCTCGAGAAGATCGAGGAAGACCGCGAGATGGCCCGCGAGGAACTCGTACCCACCGGAGGGCACGAGCCCACAGAGACGGGCACCTTCCAAGTCTTCAAAGGGCGAAAGAACGTGACCACGCAAGTCGAAGAGATGCTGCAGGAAGCCGAGGAAGAAGTCTTCCACATCGGCTCCGCCGCAGCCGCGCAACGGTTCCAATACCACACCCCCATCCTGAGCGACTTGAACGACGCAGGCATCAACCTGCGCGCCCTCTTCCCAACGTCCTCAGGGAACGAATCCGCCATCGCGGAACTCACCGAGTACGGTGAGATCCGTGTGCGCGACGTGGAAGGAGCAGGCGCAGCCATCCTCATCATCGACGACGCGTTCGCCCTCGTCTGGCACCCCGTCCCGGACGACTCCCACGTCTTCCAAGGGGACGATGTCGCGATGTGGACCGACGACGCGGTCGTCGTCCAAGACCTGAAAGCCGGTTTCGAGGCCACATGGTCGAACGCCAACGCTGTCGAGGGCTCAAAAGCCCAGGCCGAAGCCTCCTAGGATGGCGAGAAGCCACCCCTAGAGGTGACGCGTATGAACAGCAAGAAAGCGATGGCTCTCGCCCTCGTGCTCGCCTTCACCGGCAGCGCGATGGCGGCCGGTAACACGTACATGAGCCATGAAGCCGACGACGTGCAAGTCGTCCAACAACACACGGTCTTCGTCGAGTTGGTGCTCGAAAGCGACGACGTCGACGGCATCGACGAGATCCATGAGTTCGGTGCCGTCGTCGGACTCGTGAAAGAGTGCGTGATGCGAGGTGAAGGGCAGCAGTTCGACAACGCTGTCCTCTGGTTCAACGACCAGTTCCTCTTCGGGACCAAGAACAGCACCGGGGGAGGCGATCACCATGTCCCCAACGACGCTCTCGGCGAGCAGCCCCCCCCACGTGAATACGACCAGAAGGGCCAGACCGAGGGCGAACCCGGGTTCCTCGATGCCCACGAGCTCAAGGAGCGATGGGGTGGATGCTTCATCCCCAGCGGGTTCATGCACGGCATCAGCGCCAGTGCTCCCTACGGGACAGGCTCGCTTAGCCAGACGGAAGGTGATGCACCAGGCGACACGAACCTTGCACCCTCTGGATCCGAGATGGTGAAACAACTCATCGATCTCGACAACGACTGCTTCGGTTGCATCTTCGAGTACGAGGCTACCTTCTACATCACGGACCCCAACAACAACCGCTGGATGGTGGACAAACTCGTTTACCCCGTCTCGCTTGGCGGGGACCTGTTCGCCAGCGGTGGCGGAGAGGACTGTTACGACGGGTCAGGCATCTCGCCCGTCCCTGATCCCCGAAGCACGGGCGTCCACGCCGACGAATGCGAGGATGACCACGCGAACAAATCGTCGACCGATCCCGGTGAAGACAACCACCGAAGCCACGATGGAACCGGTGATGAACAAACCGTTGAACCCGTCGTAGAGCCCATCTACACGGTCCACCTACAAGTCGACCCCTCAACCGGGACCGGCTTCGCTGATGAAGCCAAATGGGCTTACGAGACTGGGGAGATCCGCGACGGCGCCCCCTACCCGACCAAGGGCGATACGACCTGGGACCTGTGCAAAGAAGAACACATGCGCAAGGAGGCCCGCCCGTGCGCGATCGAGTACAACTTCCTTCTCGCGATGGACTTCGCCGCCTTCAACAGCACGACGGGAACCTACCAGCAGGACAACGTCCGCCACGGCGAGGGCGAAGACTGGAACACGCACCAAGGGGACTCGCACCCCCACAACCCCGACGGCGAGACGAACGAGGACGGGGACCTCAAAGAGTCCGACCGCGGACCCGAGCACCACCACAGCACCGTGAACGTGGACCTGTTCTTCTACGAGGAATCCCCCTACTTCGTCACGCAGCATGAGTACTGGGACGAGAACGGCGCACCCCCTGAAGTCGACAGCGAGTGCGAGGAGGCGATCGACGCCTCGGAGGAACAGCAAGACGCCGTGAAGAACCGGGCCGTCATGGTCTGTGATACCACCTCACGCCACGGCGACTTCCACGCCCATGATGGATCCCAAACCATCCACTAGGTCGGTCGCGTGAAACCGGCGTTCGGCACGACGCGGAGGGACGGCCTCCCTCCGCGATTTCTTCTTCTCTCACCCTGAACCAACGACGAGTAAACAACGGTGTACCCCACGCTTGTGACACAACGACGCCTATGTGCATCCCCAAGAATAGGATGCTCACGCGGAGGCAAGGAGAACCACCGTTTGGTGGACCCGGCGTGATGTCACGCCGTTTACGATCCGCGCTTCAACCGCAAGCTTTGGAGGTGAGAGAAGGTGAATAGCAAGAAACTGATCGCACTGTGCCTGGTGTTCGCTCTTACAGGGAGCGCTATGGCATCACATAGCTACGACCGAAACGACACGGGCGTCCTAGAGGACGTTCAACTCGTCCAGCAACACACCGTCTTCGTGGAGATCGTTCTCGATAAGGACGTTGAGGACGACATCCAAGAGATCCACGAGTTCGGTGCCGTCGTCGGGTACGCCGTGGAATGTTTCGAAGATGAAGCAAGAGAAGTGTTCGACAACGCTGTGCTCTGGTTCAACGACCAGTTCCTCTTCGGGAACAAGTCGTCCCAGGATATCGACCGAGACCAATGCTGGGTCCCCGAACTTTGGGCCATCGGCATTGGCAGCAACGACATCCACAGCAGCATCAGCGACTCAACCCCAGTCGATGACCGACCCGCTCTTGTGAAAGAGCTCATCGAGCTGGACAACGACTGCTTCGGATGCATCTTCGAGTACGAAGGTACATTCTACACGACCGACCCGAACGGGAACACCTGGATGGTTGACAAACTCGTCTACCCCGTCTCGCTCGGCGGCAACCTGTTCGAAAGCGGTAGTGGCGACGACTGCCACACCGGTGCCAGCATGTCACCCCTCGAGGATCCGCGAAGCCCCGGCGCCCACGCGGACGAGTGCCGTGACCGCCCCGAGGACGAGCCCGACGCCAACCACCAATTCAACGATGGCGACACGAGCGACGGCGACGGTGAGCCGCTTCCCCCGCTCGTGGAACCCCTCTACATCACGCACCTGCAAGTGGATGGGCCCGAAGGCTTCGGCGACGATGGCGAAGCCCCCGCCAGCGAGGCGCTTCAAGACCCCACGCTCGCCGAGCACGAGGCCCACATGCAGGCCCCCGAAAACAACGGCCAATACACGTTCCTGCTCGCCGTTGACTTCGTCGCCTTCGAGGATCAACCCCTCGGCACCGGCAACTACACAAGCCACGACGAGGCAGGCAACGTGACGCACGAGAATGCAACCTACGAGGACGGCGACACGCTGGTTGGTGACTCCCACGGTGAACACGACGATGAAGGGTACGGAGACGACCACAGGCACAGCACCGTGAACCTGGACATCTTCCTCCACCACCAAGCGCCCTACTTCGTCGAGACGCACAACGTCTGGGAGGAAGACCCCAACGACGCAGGTCAAACCCCGCAAGTGAACCCCACCTGCTCAGGGATGGAGGACCCGCCGGCCGACCCCGAGGATGACCCCCGGGACGGCTACATCCAAGACCGGTCCGTCATCGTCTGTGACACCACGCAGAACACCGAGATGCACAAGCACGACGGCAGCCAAACGACCTACCCCGTCCACGAATAGGCAAAACAGCTGACGTTCGTGCAACCCTAACGGGGGCGCAACCCGCGCCCCTGTCTTCCCCACACCGAGGGGGATGGCCCTCAGCCCCGATCAAGGGGCAGGGGGGCCACCTTCTCCCCTCCTTTTTCTTTCCATCAATACACACCGCCGAGCTCCGCCGCTCGACACTCGTAACCTACCCGACGGGGTAGCACGAGGTTCATCAACCCTACCCTGCATACAGGGTATGGGGTATCACGATGCGGAACTTCATCATCGTCCTGCTAGCACTAGGCCTTATCGCTCCTGCCATGACCGTCAGCGCTGGCCACTACAACAAAGCGAACTACGCCGCGGGAGGCTCCGGGTTCTCCGAGGATCACCCCTCAACGGGCCTCATGAACTGGGATTCCATCATCGCCTCGGCGACAGGCGTTGAAGCCATGCACACCGGAGACATCATCATCAAGCTGATCGACCCCGACACGGACCTGGAGGTGGCCCCCGACACCATCATCGTTAACCTCGACGACTTCGTAACGACCAACGTGGCCGTCTATTATTCCTTCCACGCCGGGAGCCCAAGCATCAGCTTCCTCGGCGGCGCGCCCCACAACGCCCTCGAAACGGGCACATTCTGCAACAGCGCTGAGCTTGAACGCCCCACCCACGACGGTCAACACGCTACGCACCTACGGTTGTCCGTGAACGTGCCAAGCCTCATCGATGCGGACGTTTGCCCCTTGGGCCTTGGCATCGCGACCCTCGGCGTATGGGAAGCCTACCACCCCACCACCGGCGACTCCGTCCTGCCATCACCCTCACACGCCTGGACCCCTCCCTGGCAGTGACCGTCACCAAGCGTGACAACCCACCCATCAAACCCCCTGCCACCCACGCTAGGGGTGGTGTTGCCGAATGCCCGAGGATGACCAGTGGACCCCCTACGCGCACGAACCAACGCGCGTAGCCCTCCTCTGGCGAAAACGCTTGATCCTCGCCCTCCTCGTAGGAGCCCTCTTCGCTTTCTGGGCCACGAACCTCGGCGTCACCCTCGACACGGAAGAACAACTCGATATCCTCGGCGAAGACGGCGACAGCGTCACAATCGAACGCGAAGAACGCGAAGAACCCGTCGCCAGCGTCACCCTCACCCCCGGCCAAACCGCTCGCCTCGAAGAGGATCTCGAACTTGGAGACCCTGAACCCGTGACAGCCCCCACCGGACCCCAGATCCCCGAGCGTCCTCCAGGCATCCCCTTCATGGGCCTTTTGCTCCTCTTTGGACCCTTCATCGCCGCGCTGGCCGCATGGCGCTACCTCAAAGACGACGCCACCGGCACCGAAGCCAACTACGGCATCTACAAAGGCGCCCTCCCCCTGGAACTCCTCACCGCTCAACACGCCGGCCTCGTCCGCACCGGGCAAGAGGTCGAGCAAAACCCATTCGGGAAACACCGCAACGACTACCTCAGAGACGCGCTCAACGACCCCGCACGAGAACACGGACCCCGCCTGGGCCGCCGACGCCCCTCACGCCCCCACCCCTAGCCCCCGTTGAAGCGAACAACCGAACCGACCCGCCGCTAGCAAGCCGTCTCGTTTTTCAACGCGGCCACCATTCCCCCCGCGTGGCGGACGATACGACACCGCTCCAGGAGTCCATGGAACGCTCGACCTACATCGGGCAACTCCTCTTCCCCAGCCCACCACGCCTGCTCTCCTACAGCGTCATGGTTCTCAT
>PWVY01000087.1 GCA_003561665.1 Thermoplasmata archaeon | reverse complement strand
CCCCCCCCGGGAGGAGGCACCAGGCCTCTCCCAACGCGAAACCGGCATCGTGACAGATCCGATCGATGACGGCTTCCAGCGCGCCCGTAACGTTCTCCGCGGAAGCGATCGTGTCGGCGAGTTCAAGCAACAGCTCCAACTCGCGTTCCGAGCTTGGAAATCCTCCCGCCGATCCCCCCTCACCGGTAACCGGTTCAGCGTCGTCGGCGGGGGGCTTCCTCATGCTTGCCCTATCCCTTGGCGGAAGGGAAAAGGGTTGGCTTAAAGCCCGGCCCCCTCACGTCAAGGACATGGAGAAAGGGAGGGGAGGGCCGAGGGGTTGGGGGGAAACATGGAACAATTGGAAGACGGCCCTCCCCAACCTTGCCACGACCTTCCCCCATACGAACCCACCCTTGAACCCTCAAAGAAGCGCCCCCACATCCCCCACCAAGGTCCACACAGCCACCACGAACAACCCCAAAAGCACCACAGGGATCACGAACCGGATCAACCAAAACGCCGCCAGCCCCAACCGGAACCCCGAGGCCCCACGATCCATCTCCACCACCGGATCCTCCCCCAACTTCCCCCTGTACAGCCACCCCAAGAACACCGCGATGACGAACGCGCTCCCCAACAACAACGTATCCGTGAACGCGCCCGCCGCGAAATCAAGAAGCCCGCTCGAGAACGCCATCGGGATGCCAAGCCCATACATCACCAACCCCAGCAACACAACCCCCTTCCAACGCGGCACCCCACGATCCGTCACCCACGACACCCCCACCTCCATCAAACTGATCGACGACGACAACGCCGCCACGAACAACAACCCAAAGAACACCAACACCAAAAACACGCCCAAACCCCCACCGATCGTCGCGAACGCGTTCGGCAACGCCAAAAACGCCACCCCGATACCCCCCTGCGCAGCCTCCGGCGTGCCAAGCAACGCGAACGCCGCCAACAACGGGAACACCAAGAACCCCGCCACCAACGCGACGCCCACATCCGTGAAACCCACCGTCACGCTATCCGTGGACAAGTTCGACTCACGATCAATGTAACTCGCATACGTGATCAACGCGCCAAACCCCACGCTCAACGAGAAAAACGCCTGCCCCGCAGCCGCCACGAACGTGCCCGCACTCAACACGCCAAAGTCCGGCTCCAGGTAGTACCGGACCCCCTCCATGGCCCCCTCCAACGTCAACGCGTACACCGCCAACCCCACCAACAAGACCCCCAAAAGCGGCAAGAGAACCTTCACGGCAGGCTCGATCCCCTTCGAAACGCCAAACGCCACGATCCCCACCGTGACGGTGATGAAAACCGCATGGAACCCAAGCGTCACCGGACCCTCATTGATCGAAAAGAAAAAACCCGTCGGATCATCCCAATACGCCGGGTTCAACCCCTCCCACACGTAGATCAACGACCACGCCCCGATCACCGAGAACCAACTCATCACGAACACGTTGAAGAACACCAAGGCCACCCCGAACTTCCCCCAATGCCCCCCACCCAACTCCTCGAACGTGCCCACGACGCTCCGCTGAGACCGTCGACCCAGCGTGAGCTCCGTCAACAACATCGGAATACCGAAAAGGACCACGGCCACAACGTACAACAGGACGAACACGGCCCCACCTTGCTCGCTCGTCACGAACGGGAAACGAACGATGTTCCCCAACCCCACCGCGCTCCCTACCATCGCCAACACGTACCCCCACCTGGACCCCCACGCGTCGCGCTCAAGACCCGCTGGCGCACCGTCCGCGTTGCCTGGCGTCACACTTAGGCCTCCACTCCTCAGAACCGGTTGAACAAGGTGTGAACCAGTTCGCTAAGCGTCGGGTGCACATGAATGGCGTCCGTGATGTTCTCCACGGTCCCATCCCCAGCCGTCATCGCGACGACGACCTCGTGCACCAGGGCCGGGGCTTGAGGGCCTATGACGTGGAAGCCGAGGATCTCGCGCGTGTCCTCGTCGATGATGGCCTTCGCGAATGCGTCCTTGGCTTGCACGATGGAGCCCTTCGCCACATGTTCGTAACCGCTGGTTTCCACGCGGATGGACCGACCGGTTTCTCGTGCGTCACGCTCGGTGAGGCCAACGCCTGCAACAGGTGGGTGGGTGAACACCGCGTGGGGGTTCTTATCGTAGTCAAGCGTTTCGTTCGCGCCTTGGCTGTTCTTGTACGCGATCTCGCCTTCGAAGCTGCTGGCGTGTTTGAACATGCCGCGCCCGATGACGTCACCGTACGCGTAAACACCCTCGACCGTGGTCTGGAACGTGTCGTCCGCTTTGATGAAACCTCGTTCCGTGGTCTCGATGCCGGCCGTTTCAAGGCCCATATCCTCTGTGTTGGGGCGGCGGCCGGCTGCGACGAGTAGCTTGCCGGCCGTGGCTTCGACGGTCCCGTCGTCGCCTCCCTCGACGCGGATGCCTTTGCTTGTTTGTTCAACGCGGGATGCGAACGTGTCTAGGTGGACGGTCGCGTAGTTTTGGATCTTCTCTGTGAGGGCTTGGCGGATGTCGTCGTCTTCGGGCGTAGCGACGGTGGGGTTGCCTTCGAAGATGGTTACCTCCGTGCCGAGGGAGGCGAAGAAGTGGGCGAATTCGAGGCCGATGTATCCGCCGCCGATGATGACGAGCTCGGTGGGTTGCGCGTTGAGGTCGTTGATGATGGTCCTGTTGGTGAGGTAGGGGACTTCGTCGAGGCCATCGATGGGGGGGATAAGCGGGCGGGCGCCTGTCGTGATGAACACGGTTTCGGCGCTGATCGTGGTGCCTGCATCTTCCAGTTCGACGGTGCGTTCGCCTGTGAAGCGGGCGTAATCGCGGTAGAGCGTGACGGCGTCGCTGTCTTGGATCCATTCGTCGCTGTGGGCGACGTTGTTCTTGCGCATGGAGCGCATCCGTTGCATGATGCCGGGGAAGTCGACGGTCGTGTCCTTCGTGGCGCCGTGAATGTTGAAGGCTTCCGCGTTCTGGATCGTTCTCATCGTTTTCGCGGATTCGATGAGGGTCTTGGTGGGGATGCATCCACGGTTCACGCAGGTTCCACCCAGGGGGCCGGGTTCGACGACGGCCACGTCAAGGCCGTCGGCTTCTGCATGGTATGCCGCGGTGAGGCCTGATCCTCCGCCGATGATGAGCACGTCGAACGTCTCGTCCGCCATGGTGCATGCTATGCGTTGGGGAGGGAAAAGGGATGCCTTGGAACCTTCCAGGATTGGTTGTGAAGAGGCGGGGGCCGCTCTGAAGAGGGGCAACCGTGAAATGGCGGATGGTGGTTCTGGCTGTCATGGTGGATGTTGAAGCGCGCCTTGCCGAGTTGGGCATCGAGCTTCCGGACGTTGCGGACCCGGTGGCGGATTACGTGCCGGCGGTTGAGACGAGCGAGGGCATGGTGTACGTGAGCGGTCAGTTGCCACTGGACGAGGATGGTGAGCTCGTGGCCACGGGTCGTGTGGGGGAGGATGTGAGCGTGAAATTGGCGGAGGAGGCAGCCTTCCGGTGCGGTGTGAACATCTTGGCCGCGGTGAAGGATGCCGTCGGGGATCTTTCTCGCGTCAAGCGCGTGGTTCGCGTGGAGGGGTTCGTGGCGTCAGCGGATGATTTCACGAGGCAACCGGCGGTCGTGAACGGGGCTAGTGAGTTGTTCGGGGACGTGTTCGGGGATGCGGGGCGTCATTCTCGGTTCGCGGTGGGGTGCAACCGTTTGCCCTTGGATACGCCCGTGGAGATCGGGGCGATCATCGAGATCGAATGATATCTGCGAGGCTGCATACTCCCTCACTAAGGTATACCTCTGACCAAAAGTAATAAGTCTAATCGAGTAATACATAGGGTATGGTGGCTGACAGCGATGACGAGGGGTTCGTCCGTGTGACCTCAAAAGGGCAGGCGACCATCCCTGCCCATCTGCGTCGTCAGTTCGGGATCTCTACCCCAGGACGCGTTCGGTTCACAGAGGAGGATGGTAAACTCGTCGTCAAGCCTATTCGCAGCCCGGATGAGATGCGAGGCTCTCTAAAAGACGACCTTCCCGAAGGGGTGAGTTTGGTGGATGAGCTTCGCCGCGAGAGACGGCGTGAACTCGAAGAAGAGGAAGGCGCCCGATGACAGAAACGGGACGCCTTGTGTTCGACGCGGAAGCCATCGTCGCATACTTCGCAGATGAGCCGGGTGCAGAGATGGCAAACGAGGCGCTCCATCAGATCATCGGCGGAGAATCGGTGGGATATCTAAACGACGTGAATGCCGCCGAGATCTGGTACGTCCTTAAGCGCCATGTAGGCGTGGATGCCGCGGACGACCACCTTGACTGGCTCGTTCACGAGGCCTGTCTTGAACTCGTCTCGTCCGCTGATACGTGGAAGCCAGCCGCCGCGATCAAGGCGGACCACCGAATGAGTCTCGGGGATGCCTTCGCCCTTGCAACCGCCCAAACCCTCGACTGTCCGGTCCTCACCGGTAGCGATGGCGAGTTCGATGCGGGCGATCAGGTCGGCGTGGAGGTTCGACGTGTACGCTCCACGCGTTGACCCTTCGTGGCATCAGCGGATGATTTCACGAGGCAACCGGCGGTGGTGAACGGTGCCAGTGAGTTGTTCGGGGATGTTTTCGGGGGATGCTGGTCGGCATTCAAGGTTCGCGGTGGGGTGCAACCGGTTGCCCCTGGGATACGCCCGTGGAGATCGGGGCGATCTTCGAAGTGGAACCTGCGTTAGGCGCGGGTCTTCCTTCGCTCATACGAGCCGTAGTCTGAAGTTCTCTCTATCTTCGGCGTCGGGCCACTAGGAAGGTAGAAGTACTCAGGCGACCCAACCCATACCCATGATAAAACGTACCAAGGCCTTGGTGGTGGGGATCGCCTTCGCGATCTTCGGGTTCCTCATCCAACCTCACGCACCGCTTGGGGCCTTGATCTGGCCTCCTTCCAGCGATATCCCAGCCGTGGTCGGGATGCAGGAGCCTCTCCTGATGGTGTACGGTGCCATCGCTGCTCTCGCCTTCGGTGCCGGCGTGGCCTTCCTGGCGTTCGGGCGCCCGCTCGTCGAGAAGCTGGGCCTCTCCAAAGGGCTGACCACCGGCGCGCATCTTAGCATCGCGTGGGTCCTGCTGAACTGGGTGATCCACGACAGCCTTCACATCGCCAACGGCCACAACATCTGGGGGCTCATCGCGATCGAGTACGCCTTCCACGGGACCCTCATCCTAGCAGGCGCTACGCTCGTGTACGCCCTCCTGAGGGTTCAACCGCGTGAGGCTCGGCCTGCCGCCTGATCCTTGGAAACGAGCGCGTCAGGGTTGAACGTCGACCGTTCCGGGCTGCGCACGCGTGGCTCCGACGGCCACGCAGTTGTGGCACACGGGGCGGCCTTCGGCTCGCGCGAAGTCGGCAGCTTCCTGGGCGTTCATGGCCAACTGGTGCGCGACATGGTCGCTAGCCTCTTCGGGGTCAAGATCGGGAGGTGCGCCCTGGGATGCTTGGAAGGCTTCGGCATCGAACGCTTCCCGGGCTGCATCGAACAGCTTCGGTTCCGCTTGCGTCCTTTCTGGGGGTTGGGCCCCAGCAGTCATGCGGGATGCGACTTGCGCCGCGGACGTTTCACGGAGCACCTCCGTGGCCTTGCCTATGACCTCCCGCGCGCCTGCAGCGTGGAGGATCTCTTCCATCTGGTCTGCTCGCATCGCGTCGCGGGCTGCTATCGTCAATTCAACGGTCTCGGGAGAAGGTTCGGTCATTGTACCACGCACGAAAAGCAGGAGTCGTTGGTTGTTGAAGCGGTCCCCGAACATATCCCCCACAGGCCTCGTGTGAACCCTTATCCCGAACAGGGCCTCTTAAGGGATCATGGCGGAAGCGATGGCGACCATCGAAGGGATGCACTGCGAGGGCTGCGAGCAACGCGTCGAGAAACGTCTAAGCACCCTGGACGGAGTACGATCCGTCGACGCCGATCACGAGGCAGGCACCGCCAAGGTCCGCTTCGTCACGGGCCAAGAAGACATCGAAGCAATCCAACAAGCCATCGAAGATCTTGGGTTCGCGTTCGAAGGCATCGAAGACTCCTGATGCCCCACACCGTTCTCCTTTACACGCGTTAAGGGAAAGCGCATTGAACGAAGGGAACGGATGGTGAACCCAGACGATGACGTCACGCCAAACCCGCATCCACGTCGACGGCATGCGCTGCGCGACCTGCGCCAGCGCCATCGAGGACGCGCTCGAGAACGTGCCCGGCGTGGAAGGCCCGGATGCGAACTTCGCCACGGACACCGTCAGCCTCCACCTTGACGCAACCGAAGCTGACACCGCCACCATCGTGGAAGCCATCGAGGCTGCCGGGTACAGCGTTCCCACGCGAGGGCTGGACCTCACCGTGATGGGGATGACGTGTGCAACGTGCGCCAGCACCGTCGACGAAGCCCTCCAAAGCGTGCCCGGCGTGGTCCGCGCGAAGGTGAACTTCGCCACCGACGATGCGCACGTGACCCTCGTCGAAGGCCTCGTGGACACGGAGGCCCTCTACGCGGCCATCGAGAAGGCAGGCTACGAGCCCGTGCGGGACGACGAGGGGGGCGATCTTACGAGCACGCGCGAGGAGGCGGTCGAGCAGGAGCTGGCTCGCCAAAAGCGCCTGGTCGTGGGGGGTGGCATCCTCACCGCGCCCTTCCTCGTCGTCATGCTGGACATGGTGGTCCCGATCCTCCCTGAGACCATCCTTGGCATCTCGCCGGGTTGGATCGAGCTGGTGCTCGCCACCGCGTTGATGGCCACGCTTGGATGGCCGTTCATCCAGGGTGCTTGGAAAGCGCTTGTCAGCACGGGCCGAGCGAACATGGACACGCTCGTCGCGCTGGGCACGAGCGCGGGGTACGTCTACAGCACGGCCGTCGTGCTCGCCGTGCTAGAAGGCGGGTTGTACTTTGAAGCAGTGGCTGTGATCTTGTGGGCCATCACGCTTGGCAACTACCTTGAGGCACGATCCAAGGCGCGTGCAAGCGGCGCGCTTCGCAAGCTCTTGGAGATGCAGGCCGACGAGGCGACCCTCATCCGA
This sequence comes from Thermoplasmata archaeon, assembly GCA_003561665.1. GTDB lineage: Archaea > Thermoplasmatota > SW-10-69-26 > SW-10-69-26 > SW-10-69-26 > PWVY01. Next base: position 1,250 of record PWVY01000087.1, on the reverse strand, counting down.
GACGGTGAAGAGATCGTCGTGGACCGCTCCGAAATCCAGGTGGGGGACCGGTTGAAGGTGCGCCCTGGGGAGCGCGTGCCTACGGATGGCCTCGTGGTGGAGGGGCAAAGCGCCGTGGATGAGAGCATGGTCACGGGCGAGAGCGTGCCCGTGGACAAACAGCCCGGTGACGAGGTGGTGGGTTCCACCATCAACGAGAACGGGGTCCTCTTCGTCGAAGCAACGCGCGTGGGGGAGGATACGGCCATCCAGAAGATCGTGCAACGGGTCAAGGAGGCTCAAGCGCGCCAACCGGCCATCCAGCGCCTTGTGGACAAGGTCAGCTCCGTGTTCGTTCCCATCGTCATCGTGAACGCTCTCCTGTGGGCCTCCTTGTGGTACTTGTTCCCGGATGCCCTGTACGGGTTCGTCTCCAGCTTGCCGCTTTGGGAACCGGTCGGGGGCGGTCCCGTGCTCGCCGGCATCCCGGTGCTGGAGTTCTCCATGATCGTGCTCGCAGCGTCCTTGTTGATCGCATGCCCGTGCGCGTTGGGGTTGGCCACGCCCATGGCCACGATGGTCGGGTCCACGCTAAGAGCCCGCAACGGGGTTCTCTACAAGGGCGCAGACATCATGGAGCAGGTCAAAGGCGTCGACACGGTCGTCTTCGACAAGACCGGCACGCTCACGCTTGGACAAATGAGCGTCACGGACGTGATCCCGCACGGCTCGCTCAGCGAGGACGAGGTTTTGGGGTACGCAGCGAGCGCTGAATCCTCCAGCGAGCACCCCCTGGCGCGTGCCATCGTGGACGCCGCGAAGGCCAAAGGCGTCACCGTGGAGGACCCGGACGGGTTCGAGAACGTGCCCGGGCACGGCGTCATCGCCCACGTCGGCGAGCGTGAGGTTCGCGTGGGCAACAGGAAGCACCTCAACGATGCAGGCATCCAAACGGGACCGATCGAGGACGCGATGCGGGATCAGGAACGCAAGGGCCGCACGGCCATGCTCGTGGCCGTGGATGGTGAGATCGCGGGCATCGTTGCCGCCGCGGATCAGGTCCGTCCCGAAGCAAGGGAGACCGTGCGCGCGCTCCACGAGCGAGGATTAAGCGTGATGATGCTGACCGGGGACAACGAGCGCACCGCGCACGCTGTCGCCAAGGATGTGGGCATCCCGTTGGAGCATGTTCGAGCCGAAGTGCTTCCGGAGGACAAAGCCGACGCGATCGATCAAATCCAAGCTGGAGGCTCGCGCGTGATGATGGTGGG
>PWVY01000272.1 GCA_003561665.1 Thermoplasmata archaeon | reverse complement strand
CCGGCAACCCCGACGGCGATGTTAACGAGGCGAGCGCACCCGGCTTGATCGCGATCGCCATCGCAGGCCTGATCGGTGCCGGCGTTCTGGCTCGCAACCGCTGATAGGCAACCCCCAATGGAGCTTCAACCTCCTCAACCGGCCCGCCACGGGAGGCTCCTAGTCCTCACGCTAGGAGCCCTCCTGGCTTTCCTTTCCTTTGCCGGGGCCGCGCACGCTCACGCCGAGTTGGCAAGCGCCCAACCGGCTCCCGATAGCCAGATCGATGAGGCTCCAACGCAACTGGTGCTTTCCTTCACCGAGCACCTGGAAGACGAGTACACGAACGTGGAGATGATCGGGCCCGACGAGGAGGACCATGTCACAGGGTTCACCATCGACCCGGACACGCGGGACGAGATCACGGCCGAGCTTTCACCCTTGGACGATGGGGTGTACACGGTTCGCTGGCAAGCGCTCAGCGCGGCGGATGGTCATCGGACCAGCGGTGCTTACCTCCTGGGGGTGAACGCGTCCCTAGCCGGTCAGGAGGAGGCCGTTGCCGGGGTTGGCGACGACGACGATGCAGCGCCCCTAGAGGTGGCGGGTCGGACCCTCGGTTTCCTTGGGATGGGGCTTGCCGTGGGTGCCCCGCTTTTCGTCTTCCTCACCCAGGGCCTGGAACTCCCTGGGACCGCTCGTTTGAAGCTTACCGGGTTGGCTGCAGGGGGAGCGGGGCTTGGCACGGTCGGGTGGCTTCTCTTGGCTCAACACACGGCCATGGTCACCGGCATAGGACTGGGTGCTGTGTTCGGGACGCAGATCGGGAAGACGATTCTTCTTCGCATCGGGCTTCTCGTTGTAGCCGGGGGCTTGTTCGCTCTGGCGCTCGTTCCACGCTGGAAACAGCACGCTCCCTGGTCGATGTCAGCGGGGGTTTTGGTCTCCTCGGGCGCGTTGCTTGCTACGAGTTTCGGTAGCCATGCGGCGGCTCGGAGCGAGGATTTGGCGTTGTTCGTGATCGCAGATTGGCTTCACTTGTTCGCGGCGAGTTTCTGGTTTGCGGGCTTGGTCGGGTTCATGCTCGTCACGCGGTCTAACCCTGAGCCTGGTGGCGTGGCCGCGTTGGTGCGTCGGTTTAGCCCGTTGGCGGTGGTGAGCGTGGTCGTGATCGTTCTCACAGGCATCGTTGGGTCGTTGGACCGGCTCACGCAGGTGAGCGACTTGGTGCAGACGGGCTTCGGGTGGGCGTTGACGGTGAAGATCGTGCTCTTGGTGCCGTTGCTCGCGCTGGGGGCGTATCATCGTTATGTGGTGTTGCCTCAAGCGGAAGGGGCCCGCTCTGGGTATCAGGCGGTCGGTAGTCTTCGTCGGACGGTGGCGGTGGAGGCGGGCGTGATGGTGGCTGTGATGCTGGCTGCGGGGTTTTTGACGAGCATGGCTCCGCCCACGATGGTGGCAGATGAGCCTGGAGAGGAGGAGCAGGTGTTCGTGTTCGAAGAGGAGGGGGTGCGTGGGGAGGTTCGGCTTGAACCGGTTCCTTTCCGTGTGGGGCATCAGGATCTCTGGGTGGATCTGGAGCCGGTGGGGGAGGATGCGCCGGATGTGGAGGAGATACGGTTGATCTTCACGGTGGTTTCATCCCAGGGGGATGAGGAGGTTCTCCAGGGGCATGATCTGGGGGAGGGTTCGTGGCATCAGGGAGGCATTCTCTTCACGCAGGCGGGCACGTGGGAGTTGAGGGTGACGTTGCAGGGTCCGGTGTTCATCGAGGAGATCTTCGAGGTTGAAGTTGAACCGCCGCGATAGGTTCGAGAAAAGCCGGAGGGTTATTCTTCGAGGTTGTTCGCGGTCTCTATCGCCTCGTTGAGGATGGCGGTGGTCCCGTCGGATCGGGCTTGATCCTCCATGTAGGAACGGTTCAGGGTTCCGCTGTTCTTGTAGAGGATTCCCACGGCGTCTTGCAGATCCCGCGAGCGCTCTTCGGGGAACTTGGAAGCTGAAAGGACTTTCTCAAGGATCACGTCCTCCGGGCTTTTCACCCACACCGTTCGGCTACCGACGTGGACTTCCTTTCGACGGTCGAAAAGCCTGGAGCGTTCATCGATGAAGATGTCCACGGGGAACCCGGTCTTGGAGGGGACGATGAAACGCGGACCCCATTCGGTTGAGAAAGGTCCTTCGACCTCGTAACCTGCCTCCACAAGGATCGATTCGATCGTCTCGACCTCATCCCAGGAGCCCAAGACCGCGATGTCGAGAACTCGCGTCGTGCGTGGGTCGCCCCATGCGAACGTTGCTACGCCACCGACGACCATGGAGGGGTGACCGGCCGAATCAAGCACGCGAAGGATGCCTTGGATGGAATCCAACGCGGCCTGGGGAAGTTCCATCTATGCGTCCCCCGTTCTTCGCTTCTCCCGCGTCTGGAGGGCTGCTGCGCTTAACTGAAGGCCGATCATCAAGCTCTGTCCCGGTGACTCATCGCGGTAGTAGCGAAGGTGGCGAAGCCGCTCGCGCATCCGCTTCGATCCCAGGAGGGCTTTGATCTCCTCGAGCGTTCCTGGGTCCACCGGCGAAGGGTTCATCGTCGCGCCTCATTGAACCGATGGGCTAAGAACTTCCTCTCCAGATCTGGGGGAGTCGTTTTCGTTTCACGCGTCGAGGGTGTTCTCGAGGAGCATGGTTGCTTCGAGGTTGCGTGTCGGTTCAAGCGTGGTGGGGATGTGTTGGAGGCCGGTGTGCCGGTTCTCTTCGTAGGTTCCGTCCGGTTCGAGGGTTAACCGGGTGAGGGTGTCCCCGGTGGGGTGGTGGGCTTGGATGATGAGTTCGCCCTCCGCGCTGGGTGGAAGGTCGGGTTGGATGGTGTACGTGCCGGGTCGTGTTTCGTGGACCGTGGCTTGGATGGGGGTTCCTTGGTCCGTGGTTTGGGGCGTGGGGTCGGTGGGCGCGTTGGCGTCGTGGCGGAGGGTGATGGTGGCGTCTGTGACGGGGTCTTGGTTGGCGTCGGTGAGGGTGATGGTGAGATCGTCGAGGGGCCCCGTTGGCGTCATGGTGTGGGGGTAGACGCGTAAGAGGCCCCACATGCCTTCGTTGAAGTGACTGGTGACGTGGCAGTGGTACAACCAGTCCCCGTGGTGCTCATCGTCGAGCCCGGCGGTGACGGTGAAGAGGTGGGTTTGGCTGGGGTGGAGGAGCACGGTGTCGATGATGTTCCCTGTTTCGAGGTCTTCCCAGGGGTGCCCGTGGAGGTGGAAGGTGTGCATCTCGGCGCCGGGGAGGGTGTGCACGATGAAGTGCATGCGTTCGCCTGCGTAGGCTTCCAACAGCGGCGTGTTTGGCCAGGTTTCGCCGTTGAAGTTGTTCCCTTCCATGAGGAGCACGTGCACGCGGTCTCCGGTGGAGAGGTCTGGATCGATCTTGGGTAGGTGCTCGATCGCATCGAGGCCCATGGTTCCACCCGCGGCGAGCGCGATCGTTGTCATGGTGAGGATCGTTGCGATGGCGATGCCGGGCTTCATGAGACGACCACCTGGCCTTCGTGCATGCCTCCCAGGGCGGATGTGGCGGTGAGCGTGTACGTTCCGGATTGGGCATCGTGCACGGTGAACCCGCGCGAGACGCCGGGTCCGATCTCTTCCTCGTCCACGAGGCCGTGCACGTCGTGCGTGAGCGTGATCTCCCATGCATACTCTCCAAGCCCGGTGAGGATGATGTCGAATCGATCGCCTTTTTGGGCTTCTTCGTGGAAGCCGACGCCCCCGTTGATGCCGGTGTCGAGCACGTGCATGTTGAAGGCGTGATCCGTGGTTTCTCCTCGTTCAAGCACGAGGAAGGAGCCGAAAAGGCCGCGTTTTTGGGCTTCGGATCCGATGACGTGGCCTTGGGTCCCCGCATCGAGGCCTTTGGCGTGGTCGTGGTAGTGCCAGTAGCCGGGGAAGGGCGTGGTGAACGCGTACGTGATGGTCTCTTCTTCCCCGAAGCGTTCGCCTTCGGGCCCCACGGCGGACTCGCACACGTTCGTGTCGAGGGGTTGGGCAACGCCGTCGTGGCAGGCCGCAACGCTGATGCCGTGCCGGTGAAGCGAGTAGCGTGCATCCGCGAGGTGGTCTTGGAGGTCCTCATCCATGGTGACCTCTTGGACGGATGGGGTCACGTTGTGGTTGACGGTGAGTTCGACGCTTTGTCCCTTCTCGAACACCCATGTGGGCCCGGGGATCTTCCCGTCGTAGGCAAGGCACACGTCATCGGGTTCCTGGTTGTCGTACCCTTCGGGGCAGGGGATGGCGGTGACGTTGACCGTCAACGCGACGTCGGGCTCGTTCCCGAGCGCGGCATCGTCGGCTTGGAAGGGGGCTGTGCCTGAGTGAGCCAGGAGGACCACGGTGAAGAGAAGGCCCAGGAGGATGACGGTGGACCCTAGGGTGCCTCGGGTGTTCATGTCCTTAGGGCATGAGGGTGCTGTAGTCGCAATCGTCCTCGTTGAGGAGCGCTTCGTCGTCTTCGAGGTGCTCGCTGATCTCGCACCCGGTCATCATGAGGGAGAGCTGGCGTGCGAAACCGGTGGGGTCTTGGGGTCCTGCGTTGGGCGTGTTGCAATCGGGCAGCGTGCCTGCGGTGTTCCACGCGGTCCCCGCGTCGAAGGCGTGGCCTGGGGCGTGGATGAGGTCGGTTTCGAAACCGACGTGCGTGTTGTCTTCGAAGCAGTTGTTCACGCCGCTTGCATCCCAGAGGATGTCGACGGGTTCCTCGTGGAGGAGGTCTCCGGGCCCGGGTTGCGCGACGGCCGTGTCCTCCGTGGTGCTTTCGAACGTGTTCCCGATGAACTGGTTGAAGCTGGGGTGGTTGAACAGCCACACGCTGGCGATGGCGGCGCGCTCGTGATCGATGAACGTGTTGTCTTGGTAGACGTTCGCGTTCCCGCCTGCGTTGATGACGCCGAACCCGGCGGGCACGTAGAACCCGGCGACTTGGAAGTCTTCGCTCATCTCGTGGTTGTTGTTGTCGATGAACGTGTTGCCCTTGACGAGCATGTTCGTGGAGGGCTCGCCCAGGGGCGGTGGGTCGAGCACGTTGGGCACCACGCCGGCCGCGTTGTCCTCGAAGTGGCTGTCCAGGATGTCGACGTAGGAGGCGCTGGTGCCGCTGTACCCAAGCAGGTTGCCTTGGCTGATGACGTTCTTGATGGTGCAGTGGCAGGCGTCGATGTTCCCGATGTAGAACCCGGCATCACCGTGGCCTTCGGCGAGGCTGTTCTCGAAGAGACCGTCGGTGCTTTGATCCGCGTAGATGCCGTACATGCCGTTGTCGATGGCGTGCACGTTGTCGACGTGGAACCCCGCGACGCCGCTGTAGTAGACGCCGTACCCGGTGCCGTAGTTCTGCGTGGTGAGGTCCTTGACGGTGACATCGTTGGCGCCGGGGATGTAGATGGCGTGCTCGTCCATGTCGCCTTTGCCGTCGAGGATGGTCTTCGTGGGGCCGTCTCCTTGGATGGTGATCCCGTGGAGCCCGTAGGGGACTTCGACGGTTTGCTCGTAGGTGCCTTCGAGGATCTTGATCGTGTCACCGATGCCTGCTTGATCAACGGCTTTTTGGATCTCGTCGAAATCGCAGGGACCGTCTTCATGGTCCTCGTGACAAACGGTGTGAGTCATGGGTGGGTCGTCCGCGCTTGTGGCGGGCGCGAACGTGATCGTCAAAAGGACAAGGCTCCCGAGCAGGGCGAAGGTTCTCGTGTTCATGGAATCCTCCCGCCCTTGGAACCTTTGGGCGTGTACTAAACCCTTCCCTTCGCCTAGGCGGCGTGTGTTCGATCGTTAGGGTGGGAGCACGTGGAGGAATCCGTGTTGAAGTTGGGGATGGATGGCGCAGTGGTAGGCCAGAAGCCAGCCTCCGTCGATCGTGGGCGAGGCTTCATCGCAAACCCTCCATGGCGGTTCGTCCATCTTCTCCTCGTCGAACTCCTCGCTTGGGTTTTGCGCTTGGAGAACGCCATCTTCGATCTTGAACACGGCTTCCGCGGGGCCGCGCGCCGGGTTCACGGCCAGATCAAGGCATGGGCCAGGTTGGAAGATGGTTCGGCCGTCCCGGATCATGTCGACCGTGTCCTCGGGCGGGTTGCTGGTGACGGTGTGGTCATCCCCGTCGGTGCTTTCCCACGTGACCGTGGTCCCGTTTTGGACGATCACCACGGGCGGGGTGGTGTAGGTTCGCTCCGTATCGACGTGGCACGTGGGGATGCAGGCGATCTCGTCGAACGTGGCTGTTTGGGCTTGGGGGGTGGTGTCCAGGGCGGGGGCGTGGGCGAGGGTTCCCGGCGCTAGGAGGAGGATGGTGACGACGGTGAGTGCGCCAGCAAGCCAGCGAAGCATGCGCGGAGAAGGCAGGGGCAGGCCTAAACCCTACTGTGCCCACGCGGGGGGGTTCCAACAGTGCCCGGGTGGGCCGTTGGTCGTGGTCTTAGTTGTCGGGGATCAAATAGGATGCGTTCCGTTTGAGTTTCTGCAGGTTCTCGGTGGATAATCCTTCGACATCGTCACGGCGAAGGTCCAACGCTACGAGATCTTCGATGCTTTTGACACCGTGCTTGTTGAGCTTCTTGGCAGCGGAGGGGCCAAGGCCTTCGACGAGGGTCAAGTCCCCGCCTTTCTGGGCTTGGATCAGGCGCTCTGCGTTCTCGCGAAGTTGGGCCACGTTCTCGCTGGAGAGGCCTTCGATGTGCGTAGATCGAAGGTCCACGGCGATGAGATCGTCGATGCTTTCGATGCCGGCGTTGCGGAGTTTCTTGGCAGCGGACGGTCCGATGCCCTTGACGTCGTCAAGTTCCATCGAACCCCCAACCCACCGCCCCCATTTGATTTTGTTGGCTGGTTTCATCGTGGAGCGCGAGCATCGTCCCACTTTCGGACCCGATCGGGATCCGATGTGGGAACGATCCTTCATCGCATGCCACAAGAGTTCGCGTCTTGTTCGTGAACAAGAACGGACGCCCGCCGGGGTTCAGGCGGGGTCCTGGAACACGAGCACGCTTCGACCCACGCTGATCACGTCACCCGGTTCAAGGGATGCATGTTCGCCGCGGTCGAGGGGTTCGCCGTTCACGACGACGCGGCGCATGGCTGCGCGCAAGTCGATGACCTCGAACCCGTCGTCGCTCCGGTGAATCTCGGCAGCTTGGTCGTCCACGCATGCGTCCCAATCGAGACAGATGTCGGCATCTTGGCTTCGCCCGATGATCCATCCTCGGTCTTCCTCTCGTCGGAGGCCCTGCAGGGGGAAGCTTTCCCCGATGCGGGAACCGTGGACGACGGTCAGGTTCGCGCGCCCAGGCGCGGGCGGGTCCCAGGTGAGGTTCTCGCAAGCATCCCATGAGCCCGATCGGTTCTTCAGGGGGAGGTCTCGAAGGGCTTCAGAGAGCTCGTACAATCGCGTATGGTCGACGACGTACTCGTGCTCGGTTTGGCCGCGCCCGCGGGCGGTGCGGGCTTTCACGAACCCGGCATCGCGGAGCTTTTTCATGTGATGACGGACCCCTTCTCGGGTGATGACGCGATCCGGGTTCCCGTGGTCCACGGTGGCGGTCAGCTCGATGTCCCCGATGGCTTGAGGGTCCTGAAGCATCGTCAAAAGCTTGAACCGGTTCGGGTACGCGATCGCTTCCAACGAGCCCACAAGATCCTGCGTGACCTCCTCCCAAGGAGAGCACGATTCCCCGTCCTTCTCCTGGTGCGCGCGGCGCTCCTCTCGACGAGTGACTGGTTCACGAAGCATGGACACAGCGATGGATTCTGTGCCACCATCAACCCTGACCCGAAGACCTTCAGGCGCCTCACAGATGCAACAGACCGGTTTCGATGGCGGAAAATGTAAGGCACGATCCCCCTCCGTGTTGGCTCGGCTGCTCCCCCTTCGAGGCATCAACCTGGACGCTCTAGTGAACACGTGAGGAGCCAAGCATCCCGTTGGCCGTGTTCATATGCCGCGTCGAGCACCACGGATGCCCGCGCCAGGAGGCGGCCCCTTGCTCCCCTTTACCCTCACGCTCATGCCATCCACCATCACGAACCCGCTCGACCATGACGTCCGCGAACACGTCTACGAAACCACGCTCGCCTACCCCGGCCTGCACCTAAGCGGCATCGCCCGGCACGCCGGCATCGGCACCAACCACGCCAAACACCACCTCCAAGTGCTCGAAAACGAAGGGTACGTCTCCAGCCGACGCCAAGACGGCTACTGGCGCTTTTACCCCCGCGAAGAAACGACCCTCGGGAAGAAAGAGATCCTCGACGCTCACGACAAAGAATGGATCAGCCTCCTCCGCCGCCCCATCCCCCTCAAAACCACCCTCT
>PWVY01000033.1 GCA_003561665.1 Thermoplasmata archaeon | reverse complement strand
GGGGCCGTGGATGGCATCGTAGAGAAGGGCGAGATCGGTGACGGTTCGGGCCATGGGGCCGGGGGTGTCAAGGCTCATGGCTAGGTCGACGAGGCCCCAGCGGCTGATGCGGCCGTTGGTGGGTTTCAGGGCGAGGAGGTTCATGTAAGCGGCGGGGCTTCGTACGCTGCCGCCGGTGTCTGTTCCAAGGGCGAGGTCGACGTCTTCGTTGGCGAGGGTGGCGCCGGATCCGCTGCTGGAGCCGCCGGTGACGCGGTCGGGTTGGAGGGGGTTCGTGGTGGGGCCAAAGGCGCTGTGTTGTCCTCGTCCGCCTCCGGCGAACTCGTCCATGTTGGTTTTGCCGACGATGCTGGCGCCTTTGTCGAGGGCGCGTTGGACGCAGGTGGCGGTGTAGGGGGCGGTGTAGTGTTCAAGCGTTCGGCTGGCGCAGGTGAGGGGGACGTTTTCGAGGGCGAGGTTGTCTTTGACGGCGAGGCTTTTGCCGTGCAGGGGGCCCTCGTTCGTGGTTGTGAGGGGTTCCTCGAGGAGGGTGATGTACGCGTTGTAGGGGTCGGTGCCGATGCGTTGGAGGGCTTGGTGTCCGGCTTCGTGGCTCATGTCTTGATGTTCCTCCCGTCCCGTTGGGGTGCTTCGTTGAGGATCTTGTCGGCGACGTCTTGGGGGGTGGGTTGGGGTTCGTCGTCGAGGTAGGGCTCTTGGGGGGTGCGGTCGGGCCCATCGTCATGGTCGGGGAGTTGGAAGGCGTCGAGGATGTCGAGGCATTCGTTTTCGAGTGCGTCGCGCTCGTCGTCGCTGAGGGGAAGGTTGGCGAGTTTGGCGAGGTGGTCGATGTTGACGTCCTCGTTTGGGGGCACGAGAGGAGAAAAAGGCCGAACTCTTAAGAACGGTTCCTCTTGCCGGGTAGTGTTGGCCCCGTAGTCTAATTGGTAGTGATGCCTGGCTGTTAACCAGGTGGTGCTGGTTCGAGTCCAGCCGGGGCCGCTTCACCGTTTTTGGGGTTATGCGTCGTCGAGTTGGGCGCGTAAGTCGTTGGGGGAGGGGTCGAGCACGCGGGCGCGGACGAGATCGAGGACGTGGGGCCAGGCGCTGTCGGGGAGGGTGAGGATGTTGTTCTGGATGTCTTCGAACTCGGTGATGCCGGCATCGCGGAGGACGACGATGTCGTTGATGGTCAGGTAGGGGAGCGTGGCGAGGCCGGACCCGCTGTTGGAGCGGATCGATTCGACGCTGCTGCCGGTGGCGAGCTGGACCTGGTCCTCCTCGAGGGCCTGCTCGATCTGCTCGATGCGCTCTTTGGGGTCAGGGGACACGGTTCGCTTCACGCGAGGTCTCATACAAGAAGGTTCCTTCCGACCAGGGTCTGTTCCGTGTTCAAGACGCGATGGGCGCCGCTGGAGGGGGGTTGTTTCGATGGTTCGGGGAAAAGCGGTTTATTTACCCTCCACCAGAAGGTGGGGGTGATACTATGCCCCGTCGGGATTCCTCGCAACGCCACGCGCCCCTTGTGGAGACCGTGCAAGGTCCTGGCAGCCTGATCGTGCTCCTCATCGCCCTCACCATGCTCGTTGCACCCTTGGCCCCTGTAGCGGCACAAGGGCCCCAGGGACCTCCCGGGGACGCAGGCCCACCCCAAGACGAGGGCGCGTACGAAGGCGACCATGTTACGGCCACCATCAACGAGGATGTGCCCGGTCTTGAGAACGTCACGCTCGATACGGACGACCCCCTCCTTGTCGAGGTCAGCCTTCCCCAAAGCGGGGACGAGATCACGACGCGGGCCAACGTGAACCAGTTGACCCTCCTCACCGACCACGCCACGCTCACCATACGCGACCAACCAGGCACCCCAGCCACGCTCAACGCAAGCGACACCGAACCCATCCAAATCACAACCCCCGCCAACGCGAACCTCACGCACACCAACGACACGATCCTCCTCGAAAGCGACAGTGCGACCCTCGAGATCTCCGGCGAGAACCTCACGCTCGACGGGGATCAGATCCTCATCCACGGCGACGCCACGTGGGAAACCACGCACCAGACCGACGACGACGCGCAGCAACAAGACCGACGAGGGCCGCCCTCCAGTCCCAGCGAAAGGGCCCAACAAGCCCAAAACGACCGCGACCGCGAACCCGGCCCCCCCGCGGACCGACCCGCCACATGGCAACGCCCCGCCATGGGTCCCCCCGGCGCTCAAGAACTCCCCCACCACGTCGACGCCCGCTACTTCGCGTTCACGCTCGACGCTGACGGCATGCACAACCTCACCGTGCACGACGAAACGCTTGGAACCATCGGGTTCGACTCCAACATCGACACCCTTCGCCAAATCGGCGTCAGCGTGCAAGCCCACGGCAACGACACGCGCATCCTCGCCGTGGACGCACCCGCCACGCAGATCCACATCCAAGCCCCCAACCTAACCCATGCGCTCCCAACCAACACGACCCTACCCAGCGGGGCATCCCTCACCACGGATCACAACGCGACCGAGGACACCCTCCACATCCACGTCCACCGACCCATGGACGCCGTACCCGCTAGCTCACCCGCCGATCACCGACCCGCCCACGCTCTTGAACGCGTCGACGGGCCCCCCGGGCTTACCGCCAAAAGCGACAGGGCCAACATGTCTGTCGCCAGCGAGTACCCCCAACACATCAACAGCACCTTCGACGGTGAAATCAACGGGACACAAGGGAACATCAGCCTCGGCTTGACCCTCGAACGCGCCCTCCTCATCGAGGACACCCCCCGCACCGGGCAAGTCAACATCGGCGACCCCGCCATCGCCGAGCAAGCCCTCAACAACGGGACCACGCACGTCGAAGACGACCGCGTGATCAACCACTTTGACCTCTGGTCCGGAACGCTCGAGGTCATCCTGGAGCCTGGCGAGGACACCGTCAAGATCACGTACCAAGCCACGAACCTCTCCGCGCCCCCCAACACGCTCTTCGTGCTCGAAGCCAAAACCCAAGCCCCACCCGGTGCGAACCTGACCCCCACAGCGAACGGGGTCATCGTCGACAACGGAAGCCTCCAAGCCGAGTACAGCCTGGCAGGCCCTGTCATTGTGGACGGCCACGAAGCCTGGGCGGACCGCTCGATCCATATCAACAGCGACGACCAGGTCCGGATCCTCGTCGCCTACCCGGCCGGGGACAACATCACGCACGATCCTACCGTGAGCGTGCAAAGCGCGCCCGGTGTGGAAACCCTCACACGTCTCGCCGCGAGCCCCTACGCCATCGCGGTGGGCGCCCTGGGCGCGATCGCTCTTGTCGGTATCACCGCCTGGAACCGTCGCGGGTAAGCCTGACAGGGAAGACCGGGAGCCTTAAACCCCTCGTAGGGATGCGTGCTTCATGGTCACGGTCGCAGATATGGCCGCTGCCGCCGCGGGTGCGGCGGCGGTGTTAGCCATCGTGCTCGCCGTGCTCGCGTTCTCTGCGTGGAAGCGTACGCGAACACAGCGAAGCGTGTACCTGGGCGCCGCGTTTATCGTGCTTGGTGTCCAAGCGGGCCTCTTGGCGTACTTGTTGCAAGCGCACGCGCAGGTTTCGGGTGCTTGGTTGGGTGTTCCGGTCGCAGGCATGGTCGCGTTGGTGTTGATGTACGTGGCGCTTTTGCGGGTGTGATCTGTTGGTGCGCGTATCCTCTCGATACTCTACGGGTTTCGTGGTCCTCCTGGTTTCCGGGCCTGGGGAAGACACGGTTGATCTTGAGACGCGTCGGAGGGTGTTCTTGACGGTGAACCGGTACCCGGGTTTGGCGTTGGCGAAGTTGGCCGAGCAAGCGGAGGTGGATGAATCGTTGGTCCGGTACCATGTCCGCATCTTGGAGGAGGCGGCCTTGGTGCGAAGCGAGGAGGAGGGAGGTCACCGGCGTGTTTTCCCCTTGGAGCGGACGAAGGCAGGCGCAAAGAGCGCGTTGGATGAGAGGGAGCGAAGGTGGTTGGCGTTGCTCCGGCGTCCTCCGGTGCTTCGCGCTGTCGTGGCGTTGTTGGATGAGGAACCGTTGCGAGCGGGAGAGTTGGCGGATGCGTGCGGGGTATCGGCATCCACGGCGAGTCATCATATCAAGCGCATGGAGGAAGGGGGGTTGGTGGCGATCACGCGGGAGGGACGTTCTCGGTTGATCCGTTTGGCGGATCGAAAACGCGTGATGGGGTTGTTGGCGGAGCATCCACCTCCAGAGGACTTGGTGCAGGGCTTCGTGGAGGCGTGGGACGATTTGGGGTTCTAGTCGATCGTGGCGGGTTCCCCCGGTGTTTCTGGAAGGACACGGAGAACGTCGGGGACGGCGTCAAGCACGATGTGGGCTTCTTTAAGGTTGTCGGGGGGTAGCGTGACGCTTACGGCGGCGACGGTCATGCCCGCGCTTTTTGCGCTTTGTATGCCTCGGGGGGCGTTCTCGACGGCAAGGCACCGTTCGGCCGGTACGTTCAGGCCATCGGCAGCGGTTTGGAAGGCTTCCGGGTGGGGTTTGTCCTCATTGTAGGTTTCTTGGCTTGCCAAGTAGCTGAACCGGTCGAGCAGGTCGCCCGCGATGAGGGGAAGGTTCTCGCGGCGCGTGCCGGTGCAGATAGCCATTTGGAACCCCCGGTTGTGAACGGCCTCGATCACATCCTGGGCCCAGGGGTAAAGGCCAGGATCTCCGATGCGCTCGAACGTGGCTTGCTTGATATCGGAGAGGCGCTGGACGAGGGCAGGGTTCGGTTCGAGGCCTTCGCGCTCCATGAAAGAGCGGATGATGCTCTCGCTCCTGGCGCCTTCCCAGAGATAAACTTGGTGCGGGGTGACGGGCACGCCGAAAGGGCCAAGCACGAGTTGGTACGCGACGGCGTGCAGCTCGATGCTTCTCGCGAGCACCCCATCGAAGTCGAACACCACAGCGTCGATGCCTTCGGTGGGCACGCGTAGTCGCATGCGGGCTAGAGCAAAGGGTTTGCGCCTTCCGCTTTTCCTTGAGCGCTCGAGGAGGAACGCAGACTTTAATATCTCAGAGAACGATATAAATCGTCGTGTTGCGGCTTGGGCTCCAGGACAACGAGGCGCTTTCGAACCTCCAGGTTGCGTACGCGCGCCTCGAACGTGTCGATCCCGAGTCTCGACGGTTACCTGACCCCACCACTGAGATCCCTGATCGAGACCCCGACGCGTTGAAGGGTGACATCGTCGCTCAAGCCTACCGACGCCTTTTCAGGGATCTCGGCATCGACCCGACCAAGCGTCGGCCCGCCGGCGAAGCGCTCGCACGCCGCATCGCCCAAGGTGAGAAGCTCCCCAACGTGCACCCTCTTGTCGACGCTGTCAACATCGCCAGCGCGGTCACGCTCATCCCTTTGCACGTTCTCGACGCAGACCGCATCGAGCCCCCTATCGAGATCACGACCCCCCGGGAGGGCATCCCCTTCGACCCCATCGGTAGCCCCTCGATGACCTTGAACGGCGAACACCCCATCCTTCGCGATGAGAACGGACCCCTCGCGCTTTTAGCCCATCGGGACGGGGACCATGCCAAGATCACGATGAACACCCTCAACGCGCTCGTCATCGCCTGTGGGCCCCCCACCACGGGCCCCCGCCTCCTCCCGGACGCCTTCCGACACGTCGAGCGCTACGTCACGCTCGCCGGATGGCGCTTCGCGCATCAACCCCGAACGATCGAAAACGGATCAGGCTAGAGGATCTTCTTCCCGAACGCGCTCGCTGCTAACTCCACACCCAACTCGGCTGTCCGGTTCCCTTCGTCCAAGATGGGGTTCACCTCGACCACATCCATCGAACCCAGCTGGCCAGAATCGCTCACCATCTCCAACGCCAGATGCGCCTCCCGGTACGTCAACCCGCCCGGCTTGGGGGTCCCTACCCCCGGCGCGGACTCGGGGTCCACCGCGTCCATATCCAAGCTCACATGCAAGCGGTCCGTTCCCTCATTCGCGATGGTCAATGCGGACTCCATCACGCGGCTCATCCCCCGCTCGTCGATGTCCCGCATCGTGAACACGGTCACGTTGCTTTCTCGAAGCAACTCGCTTTCTGCCCCATCGACGCTTCGTGCCCCTACGATGACGATGTCGCCCTCTCGGGCTTTCGGAGCGATCCCCCCGATCTCGCACAACCTCGGGTCTCCTATCCCAGCGATCGCTGCAAGGGGCATGCCGTGAACGTTCCCGCTGGGGCTCGTTTTCGTCGTGTTGAAATCCGTGTGCGCGTCGATCCACAACACGCCCACGCGCGTACCTTCGCTTGCAGCGCCTGCCATCGTTCCCATGGAGATGCTGTGATCACCCCCGATCACGAGCGGGATCTCTCCGTCCGTTTTCGCTTTGTGCACCCTGCGTCCTACGTTCTCGCACGTCTCCACGATCTCATCCAGGAACAACAGCCCCCCTTCGTCGCGGGTTTGTGTCTCCGGCTCGTGCGCGAACACGTTCCCTCCGTCACGGACCGTGTGCCCCAGCTCCTCCAAACGGTCGGACAAGTTCGCTGACCGGACCGCGCTGGGGCCCATGTCGGTTCCGCGCCGGTTGGCACCAAGATCCATGGGCACGCCGAGGATGCGGACGTTCATGAGCAAGGGCAGGCGAGGAGGGGTATTGAACTTGCGGCATCTCGTCGAGTGTCTTGGAGCCGTGGGCTACGAACGATTTTATACGAGGCGGGGCTCCTCGGGGGTTGAATGCAGATCACGGAGATTTTCTACAGCTTGCAAGGGGAGGGGATCCATGCAGGCTTGCCGACGGTCTTCGTGCGTACAACAGGGTGTCCGCTTCGCTGCACGTGGTGTGATTCGGCGTATTCGTTCCATGGGGGGGAGTCTCTGTCGGTGGATGAGGTCATCGAGAACGTCGAAGAGCATCCTACGCGTCGTGTTTGCTTCACGGGGGGTGAACCGTTGGTTCAGAAGGATGCAGTGGACTTGGTGCAGCGGTTGCTTAGGGAGGAGTATGAGGTGGTCATCGAGACGAGCGGGTCGGTCCGGTTGGATGAGTACGTGGGGTTGCAGCCGCGTGAATCGCTTTGTTTGAGCGTGGACGTGAAGTGCCCTGGTTCTGGGGAGGAGGAGAAGAACCGTTTGGAGGAGTTGTCGCGGTTATCGGGTCATGATCAGGTCAAGTTCGTGATCGGAAGCGACGAGGATTACGCGTTCGCTCGTGAGGTGATGCGGGAGCATCCGACGCCGGCGTCGTGGGTGATTCAGCCTGTGTGGGGGACGGATGAGACGCGGTTGGCGGAGAAGGTTTTGCAGGATGGGTTGGATGCGCGGTTCTCGCTGCAAGTGCACAAGCATTTGTGGGGCGACAAGCCGGGTGTTTGAGGGTCACGATGGCGTGGGAGGACCGGGTTCGGCGTGGTAGTGGGGTTCTGGTGGGTCTTGGTTTGATGGCGGTGTTCGTTGGCGCGTTGTTGTTCGTGTTCGCGAGGAGCCGTGGCGTTGAGGCGTTGCTTTCGAGGTCGGTTTCGTTGGTGTTGGCGGGGTTCGTTGTGGGGATCGTGGGTTCGTTGGGGTTGTTGCTTTTCGCCGATCGTTTGCCGCCGGGGGGCGGGCCGGGAGTTTAGCGGTCGAAGGTTTCGTGGTTTTCGAGGCGCTTGAGGGTGCGTTGGGCCCAGGTGGGTTCGTGTTCCTGGAGGATGGGTTGTTGGAGGTTGTTCTTGAGCATCCATCGGATGTTGGGGTCTTGGACGGGGAGCCAGGTTTCGAAGGTTGCTTTGCCTTGTTGGGGGTGGGCGGCGATGAGGGGGGCCCAGGAGGTTCCGAGGGTTTCGCGGAGGGCGATGAGGCCTTCGTCGTCGTGCGTTTTGGCTTCGTGGAGGGTCTCGGTGACGTTGTCGAGCAGGGTGAGGGTGCGTTGTGCGTTCTGGGCCTCTTCGATCAGGTTGGGGTGGGGGAGGGTGGCGATGGCGGCGCGTTGTTCGAGGGGGCTTCCTGTGGCCCAGGCTTCGATCGTGTCCATCGTTGTTTGGGGGTTGTTTTGGGCGATGCGGTGGAGGGCCATGACGACGGCGTCGCGGACGCGCCAGCGGGGGTCGCTTGCGAGGCTTCGTAGCGTGTCGAGGTGGTGATGTTGGCTTTCGTCGACGAGGCGGGCAAGCCCGATGGTTCCGGCGATGACGGGCGCGATTTGGGGTGCGTCGTTGGGGGCTTGGTGGGGGCTTTTGCGGACCCAAGCTTGGAAGAGGTGTGGGGGGGCTTCTTCGGCAGCGGCGTGCATGAGGGCGAGGTCGAGGCTGCCGCCTTGGGGGTTTTCGGGGGTGAAGGTGAGTCCGCTTTCTTGGATGATGTGGGTTTCGATGGTGTCGTCGTCGAGGCGGGCGATGGTTTCGCGG